>JACQVU010000226.1 GCA_016209585.1 Planctomycetota bacterium | reverse complement strand
GGCGGGGCGGCGGAAGGCGTGCAGGGGGGAAGGCGCGCCGGTGGAGACGCTCGCGCGGGCCGCCTCACGGCGGAACCACCAACCGCCGGCACGGTAGTCGCCGTTTGGTGGCCATGCGCTTCAAAGGGGCGTGCGCCCGCCGGGAGGAAGAAAGCGTGCAATGGCTGCTCGCGCGGCGTGCCGGAGGGCCGTAGAATGGCCGGCATGGACTTCACGCTCACGGAAGAGAACGAGATGATCCGCGCCACCGCGCGGCAGTTCGCCGAGGAGGAACTTGCGCCGCTGGCGGTGAAGATGGACCGGGAGGAGAAGTACGATCCGCGGGTGACGCGGCTCCTGGGCGACCACGGGTACATGGGCATGGAGATCGCCGAGGAGCACGGCGGCTCCAACCTGGGCGCCGTGAACCTGGCCATCGCGCTCGAAGAGGTGAACCGTGTCTGCGCCTCGTCCGGCGTGACCATGTCGGTGCAGAACGGGTTGGTGAACGGGCCGATCAACAAGTTCGGCACGCCGGAGCAGAAAGCGAAGTACCTGCCGCGTCTCACCAACGCGGAGTGGATGGGGGCCTACTGCCTGTCGGAGCCGGTGTCGGGTTCCGACGCCGCGGCCATGGTCTCGTTCGGCGAGGACCACGGGGACCATTTCGTGCTGAACGGCACGAAGCGGTTCATCACCTCGGGCCTGCACGCCGACCTCTACGTGCTCTTCTCACGCACCGACCGGAGCGCCAAACCTTCGCGCGGCATCACGGCCTTCATCGTGGAGCGCGCCTTCCCCGGGGTGAAGGTCGGGAAAAAGGAGAAGAAGACCGGCCTGCGGGGGAGCGACACGGTGGACATCATCCTCGACGGGGCGCGCGTCCCGCGCGAGAACGTGCTGGGCGAGGTCAACAACGGCTTCAAGATCGCCATGGACACGCTCGACGCCGGCCGCGTGGGGATCGCGGCCCAGGCCGTGGGCATCGCCCAGGCCGCGCTGGACGCCGCCGTGAAGTACGCCCAGGCGCGGCAGCAGTTCGGCGAACCCATCGCCAACTTCCAGATGATCCAGTGGAAGATCGCCGACATGGCCACCCGCGTCGAGGCCGCGCGCCTTCTCACCTACCGCGCGGCCTGCCTCAAGGAGAAGCGGCTGCCGCACGGCAAGGAAGCCAGCATGGCCAAACTATTCGCCAGCGAGACGGCCAACTTCTGCGCCGATGAGGCCGTCCAGGTCCACGGCGGGTACGGCTACGTGGGCGAGTTCCCGGTCGAGCGCTACTTCCGCGACGCGCGCATCACCGAAATCTACGAGGGCACCAGCGAAATCCAGCGGCTGGTCATCTCCCGCGCGGTCCTGAAGTAACCCCGCCCGCCTCCTCGTGATGATCACCCGCGCGCTGATCGAGGCTGCCCCCAGGACGCGACTGGGCAAGGTCTCGCCGCTCAAGGCTGATCTCTTCCGCGTGGAGATCGCCGGTGGCGCCTGCGTGGTGAAGGACGTAAAAAAAAAACGCTCTTCTTCCGCCTGCTCTACGGCCGCTTCGCCATCGCCCGCGAGGCGCGCATCTACCGCCGCCTCGACGGCCTGCCCGGCGTTCCTCGCCTGATCGCGCGGTTGGACGCCGACGGCTTCGTCACCACCCACCTCCCCGGCCGGGAGGTGGCCGTCTTCCCCCCCGGCGCGCTGCCGGCGGAGTTCTTCGACCGGCTCATGGCGCTGGTGGAGGCCATCCACCGCCGCGGCGTGGTGCACCTGGACCTGCGCCAGCGGCGGAACATCCTGGTCGAGGAGCCGGCGCTGCTGCCCCGGGTGGTGGACTTCGGCGGGGCGCTGCGCGTGCCGGCGCGGGGGCGCGTCGCCGCCTTTCTCCGCGACGTGGACCGCGCCGGGGCGCTCAAGTTCAAGGCCCGCCACTGCCGCGGCGCGCTCTCCCCGGCGGAGCGGCGGTTGCTCTCGCGCATGCAACTCGCGCGGTGGTTCTGGCCCTTCAACATCAACCGTGACCGCTGGCGGGCGCGGCGAGTACGGTAGCGCGGCACATGGCGACCACGACGACGAGCCGCCCTTCTTCCGGCGGAACCTCGCCCGCCCTCGGCTATGAGACCGTGATGGAGGGCAGGCTGCGGGTGACCTACCGGGCCGACTTCCCGCCGGCCGCGGCGCACGCCGTGGTGGCGGCGCACCGTGACGCGATCTTCCTGCGGGACGCCCGGGTGCTGAAGGTGGACCGGAAGACGGCCCTCACGCGGATCACGGCGTCCGACGGCCGCGCGGTGGTGGTGAAGCAGTACGTCTATGGGGGCGCGGCGCGCGGGGTCGCGCAGCGGTTGCACATTTCGCGCGGGCGGCGGGCCGTGATCGGGTTGGAGCGGTTGCGCGCGGCCGGCGCGCGCGTGCCGGCGCTCCACGCGCTGGTCGAACGTTTCGGGTTCGGGATGGTGATCGAGTCGATCGTGATCATGGAAGACCTCGCCCCGCGCTGGGAGGAACTCGACCGACGCCTGGCCCGGTGGGAGCGCCACGGCCCGCCCGCCGAGCGCGCTGCCCAGGTGCGCCGCGCCGCGGCCGCCCTGGCCGACGAACTCCGTCGGCGGCACGATCGCCAGGCGCTGCACCGCGACCTGAAAACCTGCAACATCATGATCCTGGCGCCCCGCCCGGCCGCGCCCCCCGGCGACGCCTCCACCCCGCCCGGCGCGGCGGACGATCCGCGCTTCGCCTTCGTCGACTGCGACGCCGCCACCGCCGACGCGCCGATCACCGGCCGCGGCTTGGCGCTGGCGCTGGCGCAACTCTCCGCCTCCACCCCCGCGTTCGTGGGGTGGCGCGAACGGCTCCGGTTCGTCAAGCGGTATCTCGGCCGCGCCGGCCCATTCACGAGCGCCGACCGCCGGCTCTTGCGGGAAGCGGACGCGCTGGCGCGCCGCCACGCCATCCTCTTCGTGGGGCTGGACGGAGATCGGACCGAGCCGTGGTCCCGAGTCGGCTGGTGAGGGCCCGTCACCGCAGTTTCCGGTTTTCCGCGTGGCCGGGCCGGGCGCGGGCCGTAGAATCACGCGCCCTGCTCCGGGTCGGCCTGCCGCGCCCCGGCGTTCTTACAAGATGAAATCCGGCGCGGCCACGCCGGGAGCGGCGACGGAGCGGGGTTTCCGAGCAACTTGGCGGCGCCGCGGCTTGACATGAACGTCCGACTCTCCCGCCTGTCGCCGGCGATCCTGGTGGTCGCCTTAGCCGGCGCGACTCTCTTCTTGATCCCGGCGCCTGGCGCGCGGGATCGACTCCGCGCGGCCGAACCCGTCGACCAACCGGCGGCGGCCCCACCGGCGACCCCGGCGCCAACCACCGCGCCCGCCCCGCCGGCAAGCGCGGCCATCACGCCACCGCCCGCGCCCGCCACCACCGTCACGCCCGGCGGAGCGGCTATCCCATCGCCCGCCGCGGTCGGGCCAGCGCCGGCGCGCGCGGCGATCTCGCCACCGCCGGAGCCGTCGGCGCCCCAGCGGCGCGCCACGGCGCCGCTGGACTGGCCGGCGAACTACGAGAAGATTCTGGACAGTCTCGTGGGGCAGGCGGTGCGCGACGAGTCCACGGTGGACGACCGCCGCCAACTGGATGACTACGTCCAGCGGCTGGTGGCGGAGGTGCTGGAGGAGGAGGGCGGGGGCAAGATCCCCGGCGCGGAGGAGATCCGCCGGATTCTGAAGTCGCACCGGCGGTTCGCCTATTTCACGGACGAGCGGCGGGAGGAGTTGACGCTGGACGCGGCGTTCTCCCAGGCGATTCAGAACAACGTCAATCTGAAGTTGTCGGCCAACAGCGCCGCCAAGTCGCCTTATGACGTGATGGCGGCGGACTCGGCGTTCGAGCCTTCGCTGGCCACCGGGGTGACGGGCACGTTTTCGGAGTCTGAGACGACCTCGTCGCTGGCGGGGGCCAACGTGGTGAAGCAGCGCGGCGTGCAGAGCAGCACGACGGTGTCGAAGTTCTGGGGCCTGGGGACGGTGACGGCGTTGAACTACGCCGTCAACCGGCAGAGCAGCAACTCGCGGTTCGCCACGCTGAACCCGTCGTACACGCAGTCGTTGACCTTTTCGCTGACGCAGCCGCTGCTCAGGAGTTTCGGGCCGGCGGCCAACGAGGCGAGTTACCGGCAGGCGGTGAACGCCCAGAAGTTGCTGGGGTTGTCGCTGCGGCAGGCGAAAATCAACACGCTGTTCCAGGTGGAGCAGGCTTATTGGAACCTGGCGCTGGCCTATGACGATTTGCTGGTCACGCTGGTCTCCTTCCTGCAATCGCAGGACCTGGTGCGCATCAACGCCGCGAAGTTCAAGGAGGGGTTGGTGGCGCTGCTGGACCTGACCAGCGCCGAGAAGCAGCGCATGGACGCGATGGAACTGGTGATCGTCTCCGAGGCCGCGCTCACCAAGGCGCAGGACGCGCTCGGCCAGTTGATCGCCCCCAGCGAGAACCCCGCCGACTGGAAGCGGCGCTTCATCCCCATCACCCGCCCGCAGGCCATGACCGAGGCGGCGCACCTGGACCCGGTGAAGGAGATCGAGACGGCGTTCGGCAACCGCCCGGACCTCGCGCAGGCCGCCCTGGACCTTGACAACAAAGACATCGCCCTGGCCGCGGCCCGCAGCCGCTGGTGGCCGCAACTCGATTTCGACGGCAACTTCGGCTACCAGGGGGTGGATCGCAACTACCCGCAGAGCGCTTACGAGGTGCGGAACCGCGACCAGTTCCGCTACAGCCTGGGCGTGAACCTCACGGTGCCGCTGGGGACCAAAGCGGGCCGCGCCGGGCTGGAGAAGGCCGAGATCGACAAGCGCTCCAGCGTGGAATCGTTGCGCGGGGCGCGGTCGGGCGCGATCCAGGAGGTGCGGGCGGCCTTCCTCGACCTGCAAAGCGCCGTCACCCGGATGGAGGTCACGCGCGCGGGGCAGATCCTGGCCCGGGAGCAGTACCTGGGCGAGCAGCGCAAACTCAAGGAAGGCATGAGCACCACCTTCCAGGTCACCGAGTTCGTCAAGCAGCGGCTCGCCGCCTCCCGGGCCAACCTCAAGGCAATCACCGACGCGCAGATCGCCCGCTCTTCGCTCGAACGCGCGAAGGGAACACTTCGGCAAGACCTGCTCGGCGAATAGGAGCGCGACGGGTCGCGGTTCACGGTTCGCGGCGAACGAGTCGATGAAGGGGGAGCACGCGGCGGCTTCTCGCGCCGGTATGGCGACGCAGCGAACCGTGAACCAAGAACCGTGAACCGATTTTCCCGCGCCGATAACCCCGGCCCCCAAGCCCATCCGCCTCACCGATGCTCACCGTTTGGATCGCGTTCTTCGTCATCGTCGTCATTCTCCTGGTGCTCGACCTCGGGGTCTTTCACCGCAAAGCGCACACGATCGGCTTCAAGGAGGCGATCGGCTGGAGCGTCGTCTGGATCGCCGTCTCTCTCGTTTTCAACGGGCTGGTGTTCTATCTCTTCGAGCACCCGGACTTCTTCGGCGTGCAACCGGCGCCCCGCACCAAGCCGGCCGATGTTCCCGGCGGATGGGACGAGGCGGTGCTGTTTCTGTCAGGCTACCTGTTGGAAAAGTCGCTCAGCATCGACAACATCTTCGTGATCGCGCTGATTTTCGGGCATTTCCGCGTGCCGTCCGAGGATCAGCACCGGGTGTTGTTCTGGGGCATCGTCGGGGCCATCGTTTTTCGGGCGATCATGGTGTTCGCCGGCGTGGAACTCATTCGCCGGTTCGAGTGGACGTTGCTCGTCTTCGGCGGGTACCTCGCGTACGCCGGCGTGAAGATGATGTTCCACGGCGACGGCGCGAAAGACCCCGAGAAGATGCTGGTGGTGCGCCTGGCGCGGCGAATCCTGCCCATCGCCACCGGCGATCACGGGCATCACTTCGTCGCCATCGAGAACGGTAAGCGCGTCTTTACGCGCATGCTTCTTGTGCTCGTGGTGATCGAATTCACCGACGTGGTATTCGCCGTAGACTCGGTGCCGGCGGTGCTGGGGCTGACGGACGACGGGTTCATCGTGCTGACGTCGAACGTGTTCGCCATTCTCGGGCTTCGGGCACTCTACTTCGTGCTCGGGCCGCTCATGGACAAGTTCCACCTGCTGAAGTACTCGCTGGCCCTGATTCTCATATTCATCGGGGCGAAGATGGTGTTCCACGAGCAGATTCACGTCGTCACGCCGGAGATTTCGCTCGGCATCATCGTCGTCCTCGTCAGCCTGGGCGTGGGCGCGTCGCTCCTTTTGCCGGCGCGCGCCCCCGGCGCGCGCGACGGGTGAGGTGACGTCGCCCCGGGGCGGCGGCGGACCATGAAACTCGCGGCCATCGACATCGGCTCCAACTCGGTCCACATGGTGATCGTGGAGACCACGCCCGACGGCTCGTTCGACGTCGTGGACCGCGAGAAAGACATGATCAAACTCGGCGCCTCCACCTTCCGGCACGGCCGGCTGGACGACGCCGCCTTCGCGGCCGGGCTGCACTCCATTGGCAAGTTCCGCAAACTGGCCGAACGGCAGGGGGTGGACGCCATCCTGGCCGTCGCCACCAGCGCCGTCCGCGACGCCGAGAACGGCCCTTCGTTCCTCTCGGCCGTCGCCGCCGAGACGGGCGTGGCCGTCCGCATGATCTCCGGCGAGGAGGAGGCGCGGCTGATCGCGCTGGCGGTGCGCGACGCCTTCGACCTGGCCGACACCCGCGCCCTGGTCATCGACGTGGGCGGCGGCAGCGTCGAGGTGGTGCTGGCCGACGACGCGGCCACCCACCTGGTGCGCAGCCTGCGGCTGGGGGTGCAACGCCTGCTCTCGCAGGTGGGGCACGACGGGGCGCTTCCCCCGCGGCAACGGCGGGAGATCGAGCGACTGATCGCCCACCGCGCCGAGGAGACGATGCGCCAGGCGCGCGATCTTGGTTTCGGGATGGTGGTGGGCACCTCGGGCACCATTCTCACGCTGGCTGAGGTGGCGCGGCTGGCCTCCGGCCGCGAACCGTGGCCCTCCCCGGCCGGGCAGGTGGTGTCGCGCGCGGCGATCGCGGCCGCGGCCGGCCGTCTGTGCGCCATGGACGCGGCCCAGCGGGCGCGGGAGGCCGGGGTAGACGCGCGGCGGGCGGACACCATCCACCTCGGGGCGGTGGTGCTCGCCACGCTGTTGGACCTGGCTGGGGCGGAGGAGATCACGCTCTGTCCCTCCTCGCTGCGCGAGGGGATCATCGCCGACTTTCTGGAGCGGGCCGGGGGCGCGGCGCGCCCGCGCGACGTGATCACCGATCTCCGGCGCCGCTCGGCGCTTGACTTGGCGCGGCGTTGCGGGCAAAACGGGCCACGGGTGGACCTCATCGTGCGGCTGGCGCTGGCGATCTTCGACGGCGTCCAGGCGTTGCACGGCCACCAGGCGGCTGACCGCCGGCTGCTGGAGTTAGCCGCCCTGTTGCACGACGTGGGCGAGCACATCGCGTTCGAGCGGCACGAGCAGCACTCCTACTACATCATCCGCAACGCGGACCTGCGGGGGTTCGGGGAGGAGGAGATAGAGGTGCTGGCCCTCGCGGCCCGGTACCATCGCAAGGCGCGCCCGAAGCGGCGCGACCGCACCTACGCGGCCCTGCCGCCGCAGGTGCGGCGTCTGGTGCAACTCATCGCGGGGATCATCCGCGTGGCGGACGGGCTGGACCGTACCCGCTCACAGGTGGTTGACGCGGTGCGGTGCGAGGTGTTGCCGGATCGGGTGCGCCTGGTGGCCCACGCCACCGGGGACGCGGAACTGGAAATCTGGGCCGGCCGGCGCAAGTCGGACCTGCTCGCGCGCGTGCTCGGCCGGCCGGTCGAGGTCGCGCTGGAGGCGCCACATGGCGAAGGCTTCGTCGAACCACGGCTTGCCGGGCACGCTGATTGTCGTCGAGGGGATTGACGGCTCCGGCAAGACCACCCAGCAGCAACTCCTCCGCAAGTGGCTGGAGGATCGGGCCATGCCCATCTTCTACACCGAGTGGAACTCGTCGTCCCTGGTGAAGAAGGCGACGAAGGAGGGCAAGAAGAAGGCCACGCTGACGCCGCTGCTCTTCTCGCTGCTGCACGCCACCGACTTCGCCGACCGCCACCTCTACCAGATCGTGCCGCCCCTCAAGGCCGGGATGACGGTGGTGGCGGACCGGTACGTGTACACGGCGTTCGCCCGGGACGCGGCGCGGGGCGTGCACCCGGTGTGGGCGCGGCGCATGTACTCGTTCGCGGTGAAGCCGGACCTCGCCTTCTACTTCCGGGTGCCGGTGGACGTGGCGCTGGAGCGCCTGCGCTCGGCCCGCGCGAAACTCAAGTACTACGAGGCCGGCATGGACCTGGCCTTGTCGCCCTCGCTCGACGAGTCCTTCCGCCTCTTCCAGACCAGGGTGGTGGCGGAGTACGACAAGATGGTGGAGGAGTTCGGCTTGGTGGTCATCGACGCCCAGAGGCCCATCCACGCCCAGCAGAAAGAGGTCCGCGCCCAGGTGGCCAGGAAACTCGGCCTCCCGGTGCGCGGCACCGGCACCGTGCGCGCCAGGGGCTGACCAGGCCCGCCGCGCCCGCCCCCCCCGCGAGGAGATCCCCGTGCCCAAGATGAAATTCCCCGGTCCCGCGCCTGACTACATCGCCCGCGCCGAGAACCGCGGCAAATTGATTGTGGTCGAAGGCACCGACGGCGTGGGCCGCTCCACCCACGTGGCCATGGCCCGCAAATGGCTCGAAGTTCAGGGCCACGCCGTCGCCGAAACCGGCTGGACCCGCTCCAAACTGGTCGGCCAGGCCATCGACGACGCCAAAGCCGGCCACACGCTCGCCAGCCTCACGTTCACGCTCATCTACGCCTGCGACTTCTGCGACCGCCTGGAGAAAGAGGTGATCCCCGCCCTCTCGGCCGGCTACTTCGTCCTCGCCGACCGGTACATCTACACCGCCATCGCCCGCGCGGTGGTGCGCGGGCTCGACGAACCGTGGGTCCGCGACCTCTTCTCCTTCGCCCCCATCCCCGACCTCGTCATCTACCTCCGCGTCGACCCCAACCAACTCGCCCGCCGCGTCCTCCTCACCGGCGGCATGGACTACTGGGAGGCCGGCAAAGACCATCACCCCGAACTCGACATCTACGACTCCTTCCTGGCCTACCAGACCAGCAGCCTGACCGTCTTTGATCGCTTCAAGAAAGAGTTTGGGTTCGTCGAGATCGACGCGGCCCGGCCGGCCGAACTCGTCCAGGAGCAGATCCGGCAGGCCATCGGCGCGCTCATCGGCGTCAGCGCCTGACCTCGCCATCTCCCGCGCCCCTCCCAACCATGCGCGTCTACCTCCTCCGCCACGGCATCGCGGCTGAACGCGGCGCCGACTATCCCGACGACACCCTCCGCCCGCTCACCGACCGCGGTCGCGACAAGACCCGCCGCTGCGCGCGCGGCCTCTTGGCGCTGGGCATCGACTTCGATCTGGTCCTCGCCAGCCCCCTCGTCCGGGCGCGCGAGACCGCCGAGATCGTCCTTCACGAACTGGCGCTTCCCGACAATCGCCTCCAGATCACCCGCGCCCTCGAACCCGGCGCGCCCCCCGCCGACACCCTCCGCGCCATCCCCGCCGCCGCCGGCGCGCTGGACCCGGCCTTCACCGTGCTGCTCGTCGGCCACGAACCTTCCCTCTCGCACGTCGTCTCCTGGCTCCTGTGCGGAAATCCCGACGCCGTCGCCGTCCTGATGAAAAAGGCCGCGCTCTGCATGGTGGAGGTCGCCCCCGACATCCTCGCGGTCGCCCCCCAGCGCAGGTCCGGCGCGGCGCGCGAGCGCGACTCCGACGACGACGAGGGCGACGGCCCAGCCTGGACCGGCGCCGCCGGTCGCGGACTGCTGCGCCTGCTGATGCAACCAGCCCACCTGGCGGCCATCGGCAAGGCGCGTCACCGGTGACGACCCCGCCGCCTCGTGGTTCCGCCGTGAGGCGGTCCCACGTTCGGCGCCCCGGAGAGTGTGCGCGAAGGCCGGGGCCAGGCGCTGCCGCATGTCGATCGCTTTCACCTGCGCCTCTTGCCGTCATTCCGCCGCCGTCGCCGACCGCTTCGCCGGCCAGACCATTCGTTGCCCGGCCTGCCGGCAGCCCGTTCAACTGCCGGCCGCCCCAGGCCCTTCGTCTCCGGAAAACGGCGACCGAAAGATGGAAGGCGCCCAAGCCGTGGTCGATGGTCGGGCCGACGTTGAACCGGAGGCGGCCAACGTTGACACGGACGCCGTGTCCCCGCCGCCCCGTCCCGGCCGGCGAATGGCGAGCCGCCCCGACTTCCCGGATCGCCCCGACATCCGGCGCCGCGATGGGGCCGACGCGGCCGACGGCCGGCGCTCTTCCCGGCCCAGGCTCAGCGCCCTGGCCGCGGCCGGGCTGGGAGTGTCGCTGCTGGGGGGGCTGCTGGTCTGGGTGGCCTACGTGGGCCAGGCAATCGCCGGCGTGGGGTTGTTCTTGTGCGTGGCCGCGCTGGTCCGGATCGCCGGCTCGCGTGGTCGCCTCTGGGGCTTCGCCCTGGCGTCGGCCGGCATTCTGCTGGCTCTTCTCAACGCCCTCTACATGATGGCGGCCCTCTACCCGGCCGATCTTGGCCTCCCCGTCACCTTCCTCCCCGACGCCGTGAGCCAGGCGCCGCCGCCAGCGCCGGCCGCCACGCCAACGCCGGACAAGCCCGGAACGCACGTCCACGCCGACTACACGTTCGTGGCGCCCTCCGGCTTCCGGGCGGAGAAGCCGACCGACGCCGCGGTGGACTGTTACTACACCTGCGATTCGGAGGCGGCCATTGCCGTCGCCAGCCGCGACACGCCGCTGAAAGACCCGTTGGCGTTCGGCGACGCCGAGCAGGCCGACGTCGCCCGCCGCTACCGCGACTACTCGCTGCTGCGCCGCGATTCCGTGCTGATCGGCGATCTCTCCTTCCGCTCCTACCAGTTCACCGCGCGGGGCAACGGGGTGACGTGGCGCTACCACGTGATCTACACGGCGCGGAACGGGCGCGGGTATACCGTCTCCTGTTACGCGCCGGAGGCGACCTACAGCCGCTACGAGGTTCCGTTCGCCACCGTGCGCCGATCCTTCCAGTTCCGGCGGTGAGGCGCGCGGCGGTGGCGCCGGCGTCTCCGTCGGCGATTGGCGGGGGTGGGGGAAGGAGATTCCTGGAGGATCAGCCTTTCGTCCGCGAAGATAAGCGGCGAACACCCATGTTCACGGGCATCATCACCGAGATGGGCGTGGTGCGGGACCTGACGCGGCGCGGCGGCGCGGCGCGGCTGGTGGTCGCGGCCCGTGGGTCGCTGGACGGCGCGGCGGTGGGAGACTCCGTGGCGGTGAACGGCGCCTGTCTCACCATCGTGGAGCGGAGCGCGGACCAAGCCACGTTCGATCTGGTGGCGGAGACGCTGGCGCGAACCACCCTGGGCCGGCTCTCCCGCGGCGAGGCCGTGAACCTGGAGCGGCCGATGCGGGCCGACGGGCGGTTTGACGGTCACTTTGTTCAGGGGCACGTCGACGGCGTGGGGGTGGTGACGGCCCGCGAAGAGCAGCCGGGGCAGACGGCGCTGCGCGTGCGGGTGGAGCCGCCGCTGACGCCGCTGCTGGTGGAAAAGGGGAGCGTGGCGGTGGACGGCGTCTCGCTGACGGTGACGGGGGTGGAAGGCGACCGGTTCAGCGTGGCGCTCATCCCCCACACCCTGGCCGTGACCACGCTGGGCCGGCGGGCGGTCGGATCGGCGGTGAACATTGAGACCGACCTGCTGGGCAAGCACGTGGCGCGGTTGCTCGTTCGCGCGCTGGGCGGTCGGGGGGAGGCCGGAACGCTCCTGGACAGGCTTCGCGAGGCCGGGTTCGCGTGATCGCGGGCCAGCGCGGACGGAGGCTGGCCGCGCTGGCCACCCGGCGCTCAGGCCCCGGCGATAACCGGCGCCCAAGAGCGGCCACTGTCGAGAAGTTGCTCAAGAACCCGTTTTTGTCGCAACCGGGTCGATGTCTTTCAACACGGAGAGACGGTCCGACGTGAGCACTTCCGTCAAGCCCCTTTCTCGCATCGCGTTCATCGACGCGCAGTCGGTCAGGCTGTATTGCTTGTCGCCGCGCTGCTCGTACCGCAGCAAGGCGGCGTTGAACGTCTCGCGCGACTGCGCGACGACTGTGACGTTCGGATCCCGCTGCAACTTTCGCACCGTCGCCACGGCGGCAGCGCGATTCGCTTTTCCCACGCCGGACAGCGCGGCAAGCAATTCGCCCAACACCTCGTCGGTCGTGACGATGTGAACCTGCTGGCCCAGCGAGTCCCCCGCGGCCTTGGCGAGCGCCGCCCAGGAGTCGCCGGGAATCAAGTGCGCTATCCAGTACGAAGTGTCGGCGAAGACCGGCTTCATTTTCCCGGAGGGCCGTAAATGTGCTTGTCGAGGTTTTCCGACAGGTCCGGCGGGATTTTCGCCAACTCTTCGGCGGGAACTTCCGCCCAGATCGCTGCGAGCCGCCGCTCGATTGGCCCGACCCTGTCCAACGCCAGTTGGATCAGCCGGTCGTCGAAAAGCCGCTGCTTGCGCTCAGTAGCCGCGCGGCCTCCGGGCCACTTGGCCAGCGCGGTGCGAATCGCGGGCACCGTCGGATCGCAGTTCCGCATCTCCAGCAGCCAGTCAACGGTGGCCAGAAGTTCCAAGCCCAAGGGAGACTCGAATCCGTCGATGATACCCACGGTCTTCTCCAGCGCCGGAAAGAACGGTTTCCCCTCGTCGCTTCGGAAGAACGCTTCGACGGCGTCCTGCTTCGATCGCTCGAACCAGATGAGATCGAAAGGGCCAGCGTCAGCCAGGCGCCGATCACAGTGAAGGAAACTTCCGTCCAGTCCGTTGAGAAGGTGGCGGAGGCGGTCAGCATACGGGCCGTACTTGTTGGCCTTGAACCGTAAATCGAGCGGATCCTTCAGCCGCGACGCGCGCAAGGCGCGGTCAAGAAACCACGCCAGTTTCTGCACCTCCAGCACCGTGCAGTCCAGCCCAAGCGCGAGATAGCACTGCACCAGCGCCGCGATGAGCGCCCTTGCTGGCGTAAGTTCCTCGATACCTTCCCTCTTCGGTGCGTTGTAATAGGCCGAGGTCGGCTCATAGACCACGACCTCCACGTCGTCGAGGTCCGCCAGTGCTGCCTCGATCTCACGGCGCACTTGCATCCATTCCAGCCCGCCGTTGCCGCAACCGAGCGGAGGCAAGGCGACCGAACGGATGCGCTCCAGACGCACGACGCGGGCCAGGTCTTGCAGCCCATCGCGGATCCACTCCATGCGCGACGGATTCCGCCAGTGCTTCTTCGTGGGGAAGTTGATGATCCAGCGCGGACCGGCCAGCGCGCTGAGACGGGTCACGAACATGTGCCCAACGCGCACCTCCTCCCGCTTGCACGCCGCCTCATACGCGCGCGCGTTTTCCGGGAAAGCCTCGCGAACGAGCAAGGCGATACCCTTCCCCATCACGCCGACCTCGTTGACGGTGTTCACCAGCGCGTCGGCGGGGGCTGCGAGCAGGTTGCCTTGAGTGTACCGGATCATGTGAAGTACCAGGAGTTTCGTACCACAACCGGGATCGAGACGCCCGCGTTTTTCGCCTCCCGTTCCAAGCGCGCTTTTTCTCCGTTCCCGTGGCACGCGATCCTGCTCAACGCCGTTAAGGGAACTTTCTGATGTGCCAGCGACTCAGCCTGGTAACGCTCCATCTTGCCCGGATCGTTCTCATCCCGCTTGAAGTCCCTTGCCCTCAAGAGATGAGGTCGGCGTTTCCGATGGCGCGAAAACTCGGATCGACCGTGGTCGAGTTCGCGCAGTGCAGCCCGTTCTTCAGAATCCACGGAATGTTGTCGATGTGTGTGATGTGGAAGGTCTCGAAGATGTGGCGCAGGTGGCCCTCGTCCAGTTCGTAGAGATGCGCGGCCACGGCGTCCAACTCGCAGATCATCTCGTATCGCCGGACGACTGACAACTGCTAACTGACGACCGCCAGCGGGCTGGGCGCCGGCGGCGCGCGCCAGAAGCCGGCGCAGCGGCGGCCGGAGTGGGGGCAGGGATCGCACTGGGGGGCGCGCAGGAGGTGCGCGCGCAGGTCGTCGTGGTGGCGGCGGACGCGCGCCTCCTCGTTGGTCAGGAGTTGGTCGTCGACGTAGAAATGGTTGGTGACGCGCTCGGCCCATTCCGAAAGCGCGCAGACCGGGAAGTGGATGGCCTGCACGAACAGCGGCGTGCGCTCGGCCTCGGCGAGGACGCGGCGCGCGGCGGCCGCCGATTCCTCCAGCGTGGGAACCAGTTCCGGGGCCACGTCGCGACTCGCGACCAGGTGGCTGAGCGTCAGCCGGCGGACGCCGTGGCGCAGCAGGAAGGGCACGTACCCGAAAAGGGCGCGCACGTTGTCGGTGGTGATGACGCAGTTGACCTCCAGGTCCACCGGGGGGCGCCGGGCGGCCAGCGCCTCCAGCGCCCGGCGCTGCTGGGCGAAGGCCCCGCGGCGGCGGTTCACGCGGTCCACAGTCTTTTCGTCGCACCCGTGGAGCGAGAACTGCAAGCGGCTGACGCCGCGCGCGAGCAGGTCGGCCGCGTAGTCCGGGTCGGCCAGCCGGAAGCCGTTGGTGATCAGGCGCACGGCGAGGCCGCGGCGGCGGCATTCGTCAAGAACCCAGGGCAGCAGCGGGGAGATGGTCGGCTCGCCGCCGCTGACGCAGACGGCCTCATAGCCACGCGCCTGGCCGGCGTCCAGGAGGCTGAGGATCGCGGCCCGGGGCGGCTCCGCGACGGCGTCGTCGTGGGCGAAGCAGAAGCCGCAATCGCTGTTGCAGCGCAGGCCGAGAACGAGGTCGATCTTCTTCATCACGCCACGTCGGCGGCGGCCGGGACGTCGGCCAGGGCGGTTTTCTCGCGCTCGCCGAAAAGGCGGCCGTACTCGCCGGGAAAGCCGGGGCAGATGGGGGCCGCGTCGCAGGTGGAGCAGACGGGGTCGTGGTCGTGGCCGCGCGCCGCGAAGTCGGACCCGCGATCAAAACGTCCGTCGTAGTTCTCGCCTCGCAGCCGCTGGCCGGAGCGGACCAGGAAGGCGTATTGCGACCGTTCCCACAACCCGCGCGGGAGCGCGCAGAGCGGGAAGTTGTCGAGGAAGTAGTTCTCGCCCCGTTCTTCCAGCAGCGCCGCCGCCACGGCCGCGGCCGGCGCGAGGCGGTGGTAGGGCAGCGCCAGAAAGGGGTGGCGGCGGGCGTTGCCGGCGATCTGCACGGCCTTGAGCGAGACCCAGTCCACGCGGCCCAGGGCGTCGAGCGCGAAGGCCACGGTGTCGCGCAGGTAGGGCGCGTTGATGCTGTTCAGGATCACGTTCAGCGACACGATCAGCGGCCGGTCGGCGCGGCCGTTCACGGCCCCGATGTTGGCCAGGGCGCGACGCTGGCGCGCGCCGATGCCGCGCCTGCCAGCCAGGAGGTCGGCGTCCTCCGGCCGGTGGGAGGCGAGCGAGAACTCGATGTGCCGCAGCCCGCGGGCCACCAATCTCTCCAGGAAGGAGAGATCGTCCAGCCGCTCGCCGGTGGTGGCGAAGGCGGGGACCATGCCCTGCTTCTTGCCGATCCACTCCACCACCCGTTCGAAGTCGCGGTGCAGCAGCACGTCGCCGGACATCATGCAGACCGACTGGTAGCCCTCGCGCGCGTAGCCCTCCAGGCGCGCCACGATCTCCTCGAACGTGAGGTCGGGCGCCTTGAAGTGGAAGTCTTTCTCGTTGCAGAAGAGGCAGTCCAGCGCGCAACGCGACGTGATGTTCAACACCACCGAGCGCCAGCGACGAAAGTCGGCCGCCCGCACGAGGCGGGCGGCGCGATCCGACCGATCCGACGGATCCGACCGATCCCCGGCCGGCCGCGAAACGCGGGCGGCGCACTGGTCGTCGCCGTCGCCGTCGCCGGTCCCGGTCTC
>JACQVU010000225.1 GCA_016209585.1 Planctomycetota bacterium | reverse complement strand
TACCAACGTCAGGCGGTCCGACGCTCGACGCCCTCACGGGCGCACTACCAACGTCAGGGGGCGCCACGGTCTCGCCCGCGACCAGTTCCCGCGGCGCGAAGGCCAGGAGGCAAGCCCGCGACGCGCCGGGCAGCAGCGCGGCGGCGGCCCACGCGGACAGCGAGCCGCGGGCGACCAGGGCGCGCCCTTCGTCCGAGCGGGCGAGCAGGCGGCGGGTCCACCAACCGTCGCGGCGCACGACCTCGTTCGTGAACAGCAACGCTCCGGGGTGGCCCACGAAGCGAATGGCAATGGCCTGTGTCGCCGCGCCCAGGCGGATCGCGTACTGGCGCCAGGCCATTTTGGCGCCGAGCGCCCCGCCCTCCCAGCGCGCCTCGCTCCCGGCTTCGTCAACCGCGATCTCCACGGCACACGGCCCGTCGGCCTGCGCGGTGAACCCGATCACCGTCCACCCGGCGTCGAAAGCGCCTTCAAGTCGAACCTCCGCGCCCGGCCCGCCCTCCGTTGTTTCCCGGCGCCAACCCGGCCCGCGCAGCGGCCACGGCTCCAGCCCGAGGGTGGCGACCGCCGGCGCGGGATACCGGCCCGCGACCCAGCCCTTGAGCCGGAACCAGCCGTCGCGCAGGCGGCGAGCGGCCCGCAGCAGAGGCGAGCGCAGTTCGCGGGCCAGCGACTCGATGTCGGCGCGCAGCCCGGCGGCCCTGTTCTGTTGCTCGTCGATCTCGGTCCGCGATTGGGCGGCGTCGGCTTCGTGGGCGCGGCGTTCACCGTCCAGCGTCAGTTCCAGGGCGCGCTCCCGCGCCGCGGCCGCGGCCAGCGCCTGATCGCGCTCCCTGGTGGCCTGCTCCGCCCGCGCGACCTTTTCGCGCAGGGTCTCGGCGTGGGTGAGGAAGGTCTGGGTGCGGGTGCGCGTCTTGTGGAGATCGGCGCGGGCCGTCGCGAGCCGGCCGGCCATGTCGGCGGCCTCGTGGGCCTTGGCGGCCAGGGCGGCGTCCAGGCGGGCGCGTTCGGCGTCCAGCGCCTCCAACCGCGCGGCCGACTCCTTGTCCCACGCGGTGGCGGCGGCTTCGGCCTCGCGCAGCGCCAGGGCCAGCCGGGCGACCTCGGAGGCGGAAGCGGCCAGCGACGCTTCGCTCGCGGCCAGGGCGGCTGTCAGTCGCTCGGTCTCGGTTCGCGCCCTTTCGCGTTCCTGGTCGCGGGAGTAGAGGGCGGCTTCGCGCTCCTGGGCGGCCGCGTCGCGGGCGGCCAGGGCGGCGGCGCGGGTGGAGAGGGCGGCGTCGCGCTCGGCCAGCGCGCGGTCGCGCTCCTGTTCGGCGGCGGCGGCGCGCTCGCGGGCGGCCTCTTCCCGCCGGCGGGCGTCGTCGTCGGCCGCGCGCGTGGCGGCCGTGTTCTCGTGGGCGGCGAGGGTGCGCGTCAGGTGGGCGGCGTGTTCGCGGGTGGCACGCAGGTCGCGCTCGGCCTCGGCGAGCAAGGGGCCAAAGGCGAGATGGGCCTCGCGCACCTCCGCGCTCACGGCGTCGACGGCGGTCGACAGGGGTTGGCCGTTCGCCTGGGCGTTGAGGGCGGCGACGTAGAGGCGCTTCACCCAGCCGCCGAGTTCGGGGCGGATCAACAGATCGTCCAGGCGGTACTCGTGGTGGCGCAGGCGGTTGGAGAGGAAGGCGTCGATCTCGGCTTCCGCGGCGAGCGAGCGACGGGGCCAGACCAGGCGCAGGTCGCGTTCCATGGCGCGGGCCACGGGTCGCCAGTCGTTCAGCAGTTGTTCGTACCGCACGATGGCGCGCGCGGCGCCGCGGGTCTCCGTCTCGGCCTCGATGAAGTTCGTCACCCAGAGCAGCAGCGAACGCGCGAAGGGGAGCGCGTCGCGCTTCTTCAGCGACGCCGCCACCTCCAGCGGATTGCGAACCGGAATGACGTAGCACGGCTCGGCGTCGAACGCCGCCAGGGCCTGGCGCCACAGCGGAGCCAACAGGCACATGCGGGGGTCTTTGATGACGAACATTCCGCACTGCTGGAAGTCGTGCCGGAGCACGGCGACGAGGCGATCGCGAAACTCCCGGGCGGCGTCCGACTCGAACCAGGTGCGGGGCACGGCGGAGACCTCCTGCCAGGTCGCCCCCGCCGAGGCCAACGCGGCCTCATGGATCTCCATGAGGTCCGCCGACTCCCAGAAACCGGCTTCGTTGTCCGCCGCGGCCGGCATCAGGCGCGTGGGCAGCGCCGCGCCGAGAAGGTTCACCACCCTCGTCACCGCCGACGTTCCGCTGCGATGCACGCCCAGGATCAGAACGGCCCGTTTTCGCGGCGATACCACCGCTTCCGGGGCGGCCTCCAAGGTCGTCCGCGGTTGGTCCAGTGCTTCGCGAACGTTCACGGGCGCCAGCACCGTTGAGGAACCCAGGAACCTGGGAAAAGGTCAGCGGGCACGGGGGCTGGGAGCACGGGGAGAGCCTCTCGTCCCGCGTCCCTCGCTTACGCTTAGCGCGCCGCGACCATCCGCCGCGTCACCGCCCGCAACCGCGAAAGCTCGGTCTTGAGCATCCGCATGGCGGTGTGCATCCGCGACTTCACCGTCCCGACCGGCCGGTTGATGGCCCGCGCGATCTCCTCGTAGGGCAGCCCCTGGTAGTAGTAGAGCGTGAAGACCTCGTGCTGCTTCTGGGGCAGCAAGGCCACCGCCCGGCGCACGTTGGCGCGGTCTTCACGCAGCGCGGCCAGCCGCTCGGGGTCGGAGTCGTAGTCTACCAGCACCCGGTCGCCGAGGCTGTCGCCATCGTCGGACGCGGCCCGCTCGAGAGAGATGCTGCGATCCAGCCGCCGGCGGTGCAACGACCGGCAGAGGTTGAGGGCGATGGTGTAGCACCAGGTCTTGAAGCGCCGTTCCGGGTCGAAGACCGCCAGGTTGCGGTAGACCCGCATGAAGGTCTCCTGAAAAATGTCCTGCGCCGCCTCGTGGCTGGGGACGTACCGGCGGATGAAGGCTTGCAGCGGCTTCTCATAACGGGCGAAGAGCGTCTGCCACAGGTCTTTGTCGAAACGGCGGGACAGGTGGCTGGCGATCTCTTCGTCGGTCAAGTGGGTGGTGGTCATGACTGGGGGCCGTGAGAGAGAGAAGCGGAGGCCGAACGACGCCACCCCTATAGACACCGACTTTATCCGCGATTTTCCGAAAAAACCGGATTACGAGGCGCGTTTCTTCGCCCTCACAGGTTTTTTGGACACTTGAGACTTCCTTGCGACCGACGCCGCACGCCGCCGAGAGAGCGAGCGGAGCGACGGAGACCTCTTACCTGCCTTTCCTGCAGGCTTTCCACGAGCGACCTGAACCCGTCGCGCCAAACCACCAACTGCTTTCGAGCCGCGCCGGCCAGCAGACATCAGTTGACGCGATGCCACCGGCTTCCGAACCGTCACAGCCCTGTTTGCCGGATCGCGGATCACAGGCTTGTGCTCACTCGCCTTGGTCGTGATAGGTGCGCCAATACGGCCATTGCCCCCACCCCCACGCTCCGGTGTGACGCGCGCTGCTGATAGCGCCGGAACCCCTTTGACCCCATTGCTTTTCGCTGTCTTCACGGCTGATGTAGCCACCGTCGTGTGTCCGGCGGGAGAAACGGCGGTCGTGGTCTTGCCACGGGCTACTGCTGCTTTCGCAGCGTTGGCGGCGGCATTGGCGTTGGCGGCAGCACGCGCCTCTTTCCCAGCGACCACCGCAGCCACCATTTCCCGAAGCCGGTTCGGGGCTTCGGTGACCCAGAGATTGGCGATGTGGTCGGCATAGGAGATGCCAATGTTACCCAGAAACTCGCGGTAGACATCCCGCGCCTCGCTTGGCAAGCGCACGATGCCAACCTTGTAGCCTTCTTGACGTAACTCCTTGCAGAGACGAATGATGTTCCCCATCGACCGGAGGGGAAGGAACCCCATGCGCTCGAACGTAAGTACGACCTTCGACTTCGCGGGATTCATGCGCGCCTCACGAACCGCGAAGACGATCTGGTCGAAATCCGCGTCGCGCGGCGATTGCTCGTCCTGGAGAAACTCAAAGACCAGCGTGTCCTTCTTCTTCCTCAAGATGCGCTTCATCGCTGTCACCCCCAAGTCGCGGCTGCTCTATCTCAAAACATTATACGGGAAACAACTTACGACAGTTCGGTCTCGAATCGTGATGCGGGACCAGTATCGTGTTGTGTCCTATTGACTCAGACGGCAACTCCTAAAGTCGCCGCACCTGTCAACTCGCCGCCGTGGTGAGTTAACATATCACCACCCAACGCCTACATCTTAAACGATCAGGCGTCCGGATGGAAGGGAAAAATCGACCGTTTCTGGCGACGTTATCCTGGCGAGACGTCCGGATGCGGAGATGAAACACGGTTCTCGATGGCCTTGATAAACGACTCGGCAAGCCCCGCGAACCGCCGGTACCCGTTACCGCGAGCGTAGTCAGCCGCGCGCCGCAAACGCGGGATGTCGGCAGCGTCTCCGTGCACGGTGAGCACCAGTCCGGCTTCCACCATAAGTTCTTCGCACGGCGGATGATCCAGCGCCTCACGCGCCAAGTCGCGGCTGGTGTCGCCGGAGAGATCCGCCAGCGCCCGGAGGATATCGATCTTCAGCACTACCTCAGCCCCGCCGTAGTGCTGCCGCAGCGTGTCGGCTGCGGCGACCAGACGCAACCGCGCGAAGGAGACGCACAGTTCCCGGCGGACGGCAAGGCTCGACCCCGGATCGTTCCACGCTGCAAGCAGCGCCTCCTCTGCCGGGATCGCGCCGGGGCGTCCGCGCAGCGAGCGCAGGGCTTCGAGCCGCTCGCGGTCGGAGTGGGCGTTCTCAAACAGGCGAGCGACCGCAGCCAGGTCGCCGTCGGATGGATCCATCCGGCGAAGCGCCTGCAACGCGAGTGCCCGTATCTCGTCGTCATCGTTTTCCAGAAGCCGAAGAAGGAAGGTCCGCGCGGTCTTGGGGTTGCACTTCACGAGCGTCAGCGCCTCTACCCCCCGCGCCACGCAGGCGTGGCAGCGCGCCTCCGGCGGCAGGCCGGTGATGGTCATGAAAATGACGTGGGCGGAGTTGGGGTGGTCGAGTTTCCCCAGCGTGGTGAGAAGCGCGGCGCGGTAGGCATAGTTGCGGCCGCCGTTGCGCTCGACGAGGTCGTCAAAAACCGCGCGGTCGCCGATATCGCCAAGCGCCGCCACCGCCCCGGCCTGCGCCTCCTGGTCCGGCCCGTCAATCAGGCGAAACAGGTGCTCCCGCACCGCGTCGGTCAGTTGACCGATTCCCCCCAGCGCCCGCACGGCGGCGGCGCGTTCTTCCGCCTCCGGCGCGGCCTTGGCGCGGGCCAGCACCGCGTCCAAAGCGCAAACGGCGCGCCGGCGGCCAGCCAGCGCCAAGGCCGCGAGCCGCACCTCGCGGTCCGCCGAGCCGATGAACGGGATCAACAGCGCCCCGTGATCCGTGCCCTCGAACGGAAGGCGGGTCAACCGGCGCAGCACGACGCCGGTGGCGGGGGTCTCGGGGCCGGCTAGATCGGCCCACAGCGACTCATCCCACTTCTGAAGCAGGGGCGACTTCGCGCCGGCGGCGGTCGCCTCTCGCGTCAGGACGGAGGCGAACGCCTCCTCGGACAGGGCGGCGGGAAACGAGAGATCGCCGCCCCCGCTGCCGGGTGGCTCCGTGCGAGGCAAGGAGGGCGACTCCACGCCGCCCTGTGCGCCACGTTTACCCTGGCCGGGCGCTGGGGGTTGCGGCGCGAAGTCGATGAAGAAGACCGCCGCCGACCCGGCGACGAGGAGGACGATGAAAGCGATGGTGAGGATCTTGCGCATTCGGGGGTCGGGGATCAGGGGGC
>JACQVU010000219.1 GCA_016209585.1 Planctomycetota bacterium | reverse complement strand
GGCCTCGCCGGCGATCTCCTCGATGGTCGGCTCGCGGCCCTTCTGCTGGGTCAGCTTCTTGGCGACGTTGCGCAGCTTGGACATGGTTTCGATCATGTGTACCGGAATCCGAATGGTGCGCGCCTGATCGGCGATGCTGCGCGTGATCGCTTGGCGTATCCACCAGGACGCGTAGGTCGAAAACTTGTAGCCGCGGCGGTGCTCGTATTTCTCCACGGCCTTCATCAGCCCGGTGTTGCCCTCCTGGATGAGGTCCAGGAACGACAGCCCGCGGTTGCGGTATTTCTTGGCGATGGAGACCACCAGCCGCAGGTTGCCGGAGGACAGTTTGCGCTTGGCCTCCTCGTACTGCTCGTAGCGCACGCCGATCACGTCCACCCGGCGGGCGAGGGACTCGCGCGACTCCATGCAGCGGTCTTCCAGCGAGTCCAGTTCCGTCCGCAGTTCCTGGATGCGGGAGCGCTTGCCCTTCTCGCGCTTCAACCGATCCACTTCCTCGGAAACCTGGGTCATGTTGTCCAACACGGCCTCCAGGTCGCGGAAGAGCGGCTTGATTTTCTTCACCTGAAGGTTGAGTTCCTCCAGCAGGATGCAGGTCTTCCGCGCCCGGCGCCGGATGCGCCGGCGAACCGCGCCGCGGCGGCGGTCGGAGGGCGTCAGTTTCTTCTGCTCCTGCCAGTCCTCCTCGTTGGCTGCGGCGAGTTTCCGGAGCGTGTCGTGGTTGGTGGCGAGCCGCTGGGCGAGTTCGTCTTTGGTGCCCTCGCCCTCGGCGCCGACCTTGAGCGTGCGGTCGAACGCCAGTTCGCCCCGTTCCACCTCGCCCAGGATCTTCAGGCATTGCAGCAGCGAGAAGTGCGACTCCAGCACGTTCTTGCGGTAGCGGTTGCGCGTCCACTCGATGGTCTTCGCCAGGTAGATCTCCTGGTCCCGCGTCAACAGCGGGATGTCGCCCATCTGGGTCAGGTAGAGGCGCACCGGGTCGTCGATCTTCTCGGTCGGGCCCTGGTGCTCGAACGGCTCGTCGTCGTCCGCGGCCGCGATGTCTTCCTCCGTGTACCGCCGCTCGCGCCCCTCTTCCTCCCCGGCCGGCGTCGCGCCGGCTGCGGCGATCCGCTCCTCGTCGGCCGTCTCCAGAATGTCGATGTTGTTCTCTTCCAGGAGTTGCAGGATGTTCTCGATCTTCTCGGGCGACACCACCTCGTCCGGGATGATCTCGTTCATCTGATCGAACGTGATGTAGCCCTGGGCCTTGCCCTGCTCGATCAGTTTCTTGATGTCGGCTTCAACCTTGTCCATCGTCCCACCGCTGGCTCCTGGTGGCTGAGTTCCCCTATCACGCGCCGCTCGCCCTGTTCCCCCCCGGCGACGTCTCACCCCGCCGGCCCGGCCCCGCCCGCTTCCGCCGCCTGCCGAGACTTCCCGCAGGCTTCGCGCCGAAGGCGCAGAACCTCCGCCAGTTGCACGACCTCCTCCGATTCGTCAGCCGGCTGGCGCCGGCGCAGGGCGAGCGCCTGGCGCAGACGTTCGTCGCGCAACAGCCAGTCCAGCGTGTCCCGCACGAACACCTCCGGCCGGGCCTCCTCGTGCACCACCTGGCGCGACCGCAGGTTCCGTGCCAGCGCCAGCAGCGCCTCATCCTCCTCTACCGCCACGAAGTCGGCGTACGACGCGCTCCCGGCCACCGCGAAGCGGCGCACCAGCCGTTCGAACAGCCGGCCGTGCGCGCGGTCGCGGAACCGCTCCGGTGGAAAGTCGGCGTTCACCTCGCCGATCATCTGATCGTCCCACAACAGCGCGGCCAGAAGCGCCGCCTCGTGTCGCGCCCGTGCCTCGTCACCGGCGGCGCTGGCCCGCGCGCCGGCGGTTTCCGCCGCCCCCGACCGATCGCCCGCCGCCTCCGCCGTGGACGCGGCCCCAGACCCGGGCGCGGAGCCGGCCGCCGGCGCGTCCGCCGGTCTGGTCGTCGGCCCGACGGCCGCGCCCGACGCCCGCGCCTCGCCCGCGAACTGCGCGCGTACGCGATCCCGCCGCACCAGGGCCAGGAGGCGCTGGCGCAGGGCCTCTTCTGATACGCCCAGCCCGCCACTGAGTTTTTGGAGCGCGATGTCCCGTTGCACCGGACTGGAGAGCGTGCGCACCAACTCCAGCGCCTCTTCCGACGCCCGCTGCCGGCCAAGAGGATCAGCCAGGTCGTGCCGCGCCAAGAGGCGCATCACCAGAAAGTCGCCCCACCAGCGCGCGCCATCCACCTGCGCCAAAAAGGCATCGGCGCCCGACGCCCGGAGAAAGTCGCACGGGTCCTGCCCATCGGGAAGCGTGACCAGGCGCGGGTCGCAGCCTTCCTCCAGGAAGTAGGGAAGTTTACCCTCGGCCGACTTCTGGCCAGGTTCGTCGCCGTCAAAGACCACCACCATCTCATCGGTGACCCGCCGCAGCACCTGCACCTGTTCGCGCGTCAACGCCGTTCCCAACGGAGCCACGGCTGTGCGAATGGCGTGTTGATGGGCCATGATCACGTCGGTGTACCCCTCCATGATCAGGGCGCGGCGCTCCTTGAGGATGTCCCGCCTGGCCCGTGCGAGGCCGTAGACGTTCGTGCCCTTGTGGAACAGGGGTGTTTCAGGCGTATTAATATATTTAGGCGCTGTTTCGTCGTCGTCGCCGAGTCGCCGCGCGCCGAAGCCGATTACCCGGTCATGCGGGTCGGTGATTGGGAAGATGAGCCGGCCGCGGAAAAAGTCGAACAGGTAGCCGCTCTTCTCCGACCGTTTGGCGAGGCCGGCCTTCTCAATATGGTGATCAGAGAAGCCCTTTTCCCGCGCGGCTGAGAGCAGGGCATCCCAGGAATCCGGCGCGTAGCCCAAGCGCCAACCGTTCACCGATTCGGCGGTGATGCCGCGCGATTCGACGTAGGCGCGCGCGGCCTCGGCGGCGGGGTCGTCGCAGAACCGCGCGAAGAAGAAGTCGGCGGCGAACGCCAGCGTGGCGAAGAGGCGGTCGCGCTCGCCCGGTTCCTCGCGATCCTGGGCCGAGGCGGGCGATTCCGTGATGACGACGCCCACGCGCGCGGCGAGTTTACGGACGGCTTCGGGATAGGAGACGTTCTCGATCTTCATCACGAACGAGATGGCGTCGCCGCCCTCCGAGCACGCGCCGAAACACCGCCACGAGCCGCGGCGCGGGTCCACCACGAAGGAGGGGGTACGCTCTTCGTGGAACGGGCAGCGCGCCTTGTAAGTCGCCCCCGCCCGTTTCAACGCGACGTAGTCCCCCACCACGGCCTCAATGGCCGCCCGCGCCAGCACCTCCTGTTTCACCTGGGGTGATATCCGTCCCACGCCCTTCGCCCCCCACGCCGGACCACCCGCCCCCGGAAGAGCCGACTCCGAAGCCCGGCATTCTACCGCGCGGAGGGGCGCGGGCCGCAAGGAAATCCGGCGAGGCGCGCGCTGGCGCCGGCAGATATTCCACTCCATCAGTCGTGGGTTCCGTCAGCGGTTTTCTCGCGGCGGGATCGCCGGCCTCACTTCCCCATCGCTCAACGCGTGCAGGTATTCCTCGATGTTCGTGTAGCCGTCGTTGTCGGCGTCGCCGGCGTTGTCCGAAGGGTCGGCGGGGTTCAACCGGTGCTCGATCTCCCACGCGTCGGGCATGCCGTCGTGATCGGCGTCGGGCGGGGGCGTGCCGCGGTCGTAGGCGGGGTATCCGCCCACGTCGTCGGGAGAGTCGATGATCCGGCCCGAACCGCGCCGCGTGTTCTCGACCACGCGCGCGTCCGCGGCGTCGCGCGTGGGGCGCGTTGCGCCGGCGCCGGCCAGAACGGCCTCGAACGCTTCGAGTGCTGGCGACGTGGTGACCGCCGGCGTGGGCTGACGCTCGCGCGCGCGGAAGCGGTCGGGCGCGTCGTCGCCCGCCCAGCCGAACGTGACGGGCGCCCAGTCGTCCGCGGCTGAGGCGGGGCGGGAGAGGTTCACGTTTCCGGCGGCGAAGAGGCGCGGCGTTCCCTCGGTGGAGTTGATGAAGATCTCCCGATCGCTCGAAGTGGTCGACGGCCCTCGTTTGTAGCAGTTGCCCACGAACGCGAGGAACGAGTTCGAGCGCGTGTCGACGACTTCCGACGGAATCTCGCCCCAGTCGTAGATCACGTTGTTCACCACGTCGTGCGTGCCCCCGCCGATGATCAGCGGGTTGCGAAAACCGTTGTGCGCCAGAAGATTGCGGTGCAGCGACACGAAGTATGAACCGTCGCCGATCAGCAGCCCCGCGCTGTGGGTCTCCTTCGGGTGCCGGCTTCGATTGAGCGCCTCGCTGACGATGGACCAGCAAATGGTGATGTCGTGCGCGCCGAACCAGGCGCTGATCGTTTCGTCTTCTCCCCACGACGCGGAAACGTGATCGATGACGACGTTGCGCGCGCCGGGCAGGTCGCCGTGCTTGCCGAAGATCGAAATGGCGTCGTTGTTCTCGCCGTCCGCCTTGCCCCGGTTTCCCGGGCGGATGCGCAGGTGCTGCACAAGCACGTCGGGCGCCGCGATGACGATGCCGACGCCGCGAATGCAGACGCCGCCGCCCGGCGCCGTCTGGCCCGCGATGGTGACGTTCGGCCGCGTGATGAACAGCGCTTCATCGAGATCGATGACGCCGCCCACGCGGAAAACGATGATGCGCGCGCCGTCGGTATCCACCGCCTCGCGCAGCGTGCCGGGGCCGTTGTCGGCGAGGGACGTCACCTCGAGCACCTTTCCGCCCCGACCGGCCGGCGTGCGCGTGCCGAACCCCTCAGCGCCGGGAAACACGGGCAGGCCCACCTGCGCGGGAATGGGCCGCGGCGTCGTCGGGTTTTCCGGCGTGCGCTCCTCCAGAGCCTGCATGGCGAGCGGCACGCCGATGCAGCCGACGAAGGCGACAACGAGCAGGAGTGACGTTGTGTTCGCCATGCGCAGCCGTAACGACCGCGCGGCGCGGTTCGCGCGCACGCCGACGACCAACGCCGCGAGAGGGCACAACGCCATCGCGCTGAACGTGACCCAGTTCCGCCCCGATCGCGTCAGCCAGACGAACCCCGAACGCCACAGGCCGAGAATGAACAGCCCAGCCAGAAGCCAAAGCAGCAGCGTGACGCCGAGCAGCACAGTAAGAAGGCGGCGGGTACGGGGCGGAAGCATGGTCGCGGCGCGCTCGTCGGGGCGGGTGACGGTGACCGGAAAGGTCCCCCCCTCACTCGCGGCGTCGCGCCTCCAGTCGCAGGAGGCGCTTCTTCAGTTCGACTCCGTCGGGCGCGGAGAAGCCGCCCAGCGCGCCATCGGATCGCGTGACGCGGTGGCACGGCACCACGAGGGGGAGCGGGTTATGCGCCATGGCTGCGCCGACGGCGCGGGCGGCGCAGGGAGAGCCGCATGCGTCAGCCAGTTCCGCGTAGGTGATGGTGCGACCGTACGGCGCATGCGCGCGAAGCGCGGCATACACCCGCCGGCGAAAGGGCGTCACATCGTCGAGATCCAGCGGCAGATCGAACGGCTCGCGCTCGCCCCGGAAGTAGCGCTTCAGCGCGCGGGCCTCCACGCGACAGGCCCGATTGTCGCGCACCGCGCCGGGGCATTCGCGCACGACCGCCGGAACCGCCCGTCGCGCGTCGCGTGGGGCGAACATCACCCGGCACAGACCGGCGCTGGTTTTCACGAGCGCGACGGGGCCGACGGGCGTGTCGACGAGGGTGAAGACACCAGCGCGCGGTTGTGAATCGGAACGAAGGACGCTGTGGCGCATGAACGCCCCCTCGCTACTCCTCCTTCGGCCGCGGGCGGCGGCGGGCGGGGTCGGCGGCCTCGCGCTCCTTTTCTTTCTCCTGCTCCTCGGCTTTGGTCAGGATTTCCTCGTAGCCCTCCGACGGTTCGCCCGACATCTTGCCCACGGCGCGCAGCGCCATCTCGCGCACCCGAGGCTGCTTCTCGGCCGCGGCCTCTTTCGAGAGTTCAGCCAGCGGCTTCTCCGCCGGCTTGCCGTAGCCGATGGCCCACCAGAGCGCCGCCTTCAGCCTTGGCTGAGCGGCCTTCTTGCGCTCGGCGTTGAGCGCGTCGAAGACCTTGGCGTCGCTCTCGCACCAGGGGGCCAGGCGGCGGGCGAGCGCGATCTTGGCGCCCAGGTTCTTCTCGCGGCCGAACACGACGATCAGACCGGCGCGGACCTTGGGCTCTTCGAGCATGGGGTCGGCGATGAGCGCCATGAGCGAGGCGCGAACGGCGTCGACGCTTTCCTTGCCGAGCCGGTCGCCAAGGATGGGCCACGTCGCCTTGCCGCCGACGCGGGCCAGGGCGCGCAGGGCGGCCTGCCGGATTTCGGGCTTGGCGTCGTCGGCCGCGCGGGCGAGGGCCGGCAACATCTCTTCCCGGCCGGGAAGTCCCAGCGCGGCCACGGCGTCGCGCCGCACGTCAAGCGGGGTGGCGGTGGACTCGGCCAGCGTCGTCACCAACTTGGTCTGCTCCCCCTCCCCTTTGTCGATCAGCAGTTGAAAGAGCGTCTCCCGCTGGATGGGGACCAGCGCGGTGAGTTTCCCGCGAAGTTCCGCGGCGCTCTTGATCGCCAGGTAGGGCTGGAGTTTCTGCAGCACGTCGGGCTTGGCCGCCTCCGTCGCCTGGTCCATGAGCGGCCAGAGCACGTCGTTGCTTTCCAGGTAGGCCTTGCCGCAGATGTGGCTGCCATCGGCCTTGTAGAAGTGGTGTTGGGGCGAAATGAAGTTTCCGTTGGCCGGCACCAGTTGCAGACGGTCGATCACCAGCGACCGCCAGTGGTCGGCGTGGCGGGAGCAGGGCATGGTCTTGAAGCGGGAGCAGACCTTGACGCCGTTGACGTCGATCTCCTGGTGGCACTCGCGGTTGGCCATCACACAGATGAACGAGCGCGAGCGCCGCACGAATTCTGGGTCGCGGTAGAGCGTCTCCGGCACGCGATCGTTGGTCGCCTCGCCGTCCATGTTGACGCAGACCATGATGGGCAGGCCGGTGGCCTTGGCGAGATCGAACGCCTCCTTCTCCGTCACCCACTTCACGTCGCCGGCCGGTTCTCCGGCGGCCGGCTTCTCCTGGGCGCGCGCCGCCGGCGGCGGCAGGACACCGATGAAGATCGCGGCGGCAAGAGCCGCTCGAATTCCGAGACGCATGGATCACCCCCTGGGCCGCCCGTCGGCGACTGTTTCACCGGCACCTATTTAATCGCACCATGCCTCCAAAGTTTCGGAAAATCCGCGCCCGGTGTCCGCCGCCGACTGTCCACGGGAGCGGGCGCGGCCGCGGTGTCAACGAATCGTCAACCCCTCCGTCCCACCGTGCGCATCGCCCACCTCGGTCTCAAGGGTATCCCCGCCACCTACGGCGGCGTGGAGCGATACGTTGAGGAACTGGCTGCTCGCCAGGCGGCTCGCGGCCACCGCGTGACCGTCTATTGCCGCGCGGGGTACACCCCGCGAGGCGCCCCCCGCCGCTGGCGCGGAGCGCGCGTCGCCCGGTTGCCCGCGCCGCCGTTCAAGCACCTCAACAACATCGCGCACACCGCGCTGGCGGTGGCGGCGGCATGGCGCGACGGGCACGACCTCCTGCACTTCCACGGCGTCGGCCCTTCCCTGCTCTGCGGTCTGCCCCGTTTCTTCGGCGCGACCGTGGTGGCCACCGTGCACGCCCTGGATTGGAAGCAGGCCAAGTGGAGCGCCCCAGCCCGTGCCGCCTTGCGCGCCGGTGAGTGGTGCGCCGCCCGCATGGCCGGGGCGGTGACGGCGGTGTCGCGCGAGATCGTCGGTCATCTCGCCCGCGCGCACGGGGTGCGGGCCTGGCACACGCCGCCCGGCGTGCTCCTCTCCGCCGGAGAGCATGCCGCGCCCTCTCCGCTTCCCCCGCGCCTCGGCGTGACCCCTGGCGCCTACGACCTGGCCGTGGGGCGGATCATCGCCGACAAGGACTTCCCGCGACTGCTCCGCGCCCACCGCGCGGCGGGGGGCCGGGTTCCGCTGGTGGTGGTGGGCGAGGCCGAAGCGGGAGACCGCGCCGCCTGGGAGGACCTGCGGCGCGAGGCCGCGGCCTCCGGTAATCGGGTGGTATTGGCGGGCTACTGCTTCGGGGCGGAACTCGCCGCGCTTTACGCCGGTTGCCGCGCCTACCTGCACCCCTCCCACCAGGAGGGGCTTTCGCTCTCGCTGCTGGAGGCAATGGCCGCGGGCGCGCCCGTGGTGGCGGCCGACATCCCCGCCAACCGCGAGGCCGCCGGCGCGGATGGCGCCGTGGCGTTCGTTCCCCCCCGTGACGAGCGGGCGCTGGCGGACGCCATTCTCCGCGTGGAAGCGATCTCTCCCGCGGGGCGGGAGGCGATCGCCCAGGCCGCGCGGGCCTCGGTCGCTCGCCGCTTCGACTGGGAGAAGACGGCGGACGTTTTCGACGCCGTGTACGCCGCCGCGCGTCGCGGCCGGCGCGGGCGGGGGGTGCAGATCGAAGTTGTACGCGCTCTCACGCCGCCAGGTGCTGCTTGATGTACTGAGGATTCACGTCGGGGTGAAGGCGCTGCCAGTCGCCGTTGCGCCACGCCACGCGCAGCGCCAGCAGGCGTTGGGCACTGGCTTCCTCCCAGCGGGCGCCGGCCCGTTTGAAACGCGTTCCCACGAGATGCCGGCAGCGGCTCTCGATGCTCCCCGACCCGATCGGCAATCCGGCGCGCTCGTATTGGTCGTAGCGCATCTGCTCGCGGTGGTTGATGAGGGAGCGAATCGCCTCGGCCTTCTTCTCGCCCGTGGTCCAGTCCGTAGGACTCTCTACCGTTTACGCAACACAAATTCGGCGGGGTGTACCCCCGTCGCCTCCTTTTTTCACGGGGTTTGAGCGGGCGTTGGTCCTCGCGGGCGACACCCCAGTCCTGTTTTTCGCGCCCCCAGCCGTGGGTGAGGGCGCGAAAAACAGGACTGGGGTGTCT
>JACQVU010000230.1 GCA_016209585.1 Planctomycetota bacterium | reverse complement strand
TTCACGGGAGACGGGAGCGGCCACGTGCGACCGGGAACTCGAACAAACCGATAGTTGTCCGAGGATAACTCATACCTCGGGGGATCATTGGAGACCCGCCGCAGCCGGAAGCGATCATCCGCGAAACGGTATGCGATTTCGTCGACGAAAACCCGCGAGGCGGGGCCGGCGGAGATAGACGCCTCGTACGATAGTTCGCGTCCGGTGAACAAGGTGCCGGTCGACGTTTCCGGATCCGCCACCGTCAGCGCCGACGGAAGACGCCAATCCAAAGCCCAGCCCAGGCGAAGTGGGCGCCGGTGGCCATGCACGACGTCGGCGAGCGTGCCCAGTTTCGTGAGGCTCTTGTCGTCGCCGAAAATGACGGCTTGCGCGCGATCCGGAGACTCCACGGTCTGCTTCAACATCAAGAGCAGCTGCAGAATGCTCGTCTTCCCGGAACTGTTGGCGCCGAAAAGCCCCGTGATCGGCGCGAGCCGCATGTCCTGGACTTCACGCCAGGACTTGAAATTGGTGACCGCGAGTCTCGTCAGCATTCCTTCCCCACCCTTCGGACGCCCAGTGTACCGGGTGAGGCAACGATCCCGCGAACCAAAACACGTTCCAACCCCCGATATCAGAACCGCGCTTCCACCACCATGCGGCAGGCGAGCGAGTTGGCGATCATGCAGTTCGCGTGGGCCTTGTCGTGCAGGGCCTTCACCTTCTCGGCGTCGGGCTGCGCTCCACCGAACCCCACCAGAGGAGAGAGCGTGATCCTGGTGACGGCGAGTTTCCCCTTCTCGTTCTTCTCCAGGATCGCCACCGCCGCGTCGTCGTAACCGTCCACGATCAGCCCGCCGCGCGCGGCCAGCGCCAGGAAGGTGAGCATGTGGCAACTGCTGAGCGCCGCCGCCAGCAGTTCCTCCGGGTTCACGTGCTCCGCCCGGCCCAGGTACTGCGCGGTGGCTGACCCCTTCACCTCCACCCCGCCGTCGAAGCGCACGACATGGGTGCGGTCGTAGGTCTCGTAGGCGAAATCCGGCGTGTTCCGCCGCCAGCGAACGTTGACGCGATGTTCAGACATGGGAAAGGCGATCTCACCGGCGGGCCATTGACCAGCGGCCCGAATGCTCCGATTACCGATAGCACGCCGCCCGCGCGAGCGTCAAACAATCCCGGCGACGGCCCCGACTTCGAGGCGGGTCTTCCACGCGGCGAGCGGATGCGCTATCCTGAAATCCCGGTCTTCGGGAAAGGCGGCTGGCCATGCGCTGCGTGACACGGCTCGTTCGGCTCGCTCTCGCCGGGGCGCTCTTCGCCGCGGCCGGCGGCGGCGGGGAAGCGTTCGCCCAGAGCGGCCACCGGGCGCCGGAGCGCACGCCGACCGGCACGAGAGCCTCCGGCGGCCAACCAACCCACGCCTTCTCGGCCGCGCCCAGGCGGGCCGAGGCCTTGCCGCCCAGCGGCGGGCGGTTCGTGGGACGGGCGGCTGGACCGGGAGCGCCGGGCCGGACGCTGGAGAGCGCCACCGCCCGACGCACTTCGCCGCGCAACCCGGCCACGGCGACGTTCGGCGCGCCGCTGCCACCCCCCAGTCCTTTCTATCATCAGCCGGGGACGCCGGGGGCAACGCCGCCGTCGGGGTTTGGGCTGCCCGGTGTGGCGCCGGCGCCGGCCGTCCCGGTCCAGGGGTACGCGCCGGGGGCGATGGTTATGATCCGCCGGCCCGCGGGCGGGTGGTTCATCGTGGAGCCGCTGGCGCCGGGGTTCAGGCACTGGCGCGGGGGCGTGTCGGGCGGGGGGTCTTTCACGTCCGTGACGGGAACTGCTTTTCTGGCGCGGCGCTCGATCCTGAACGCCTACGGGTTCGGCGACTCGCTGCCCTGGTACACGTCGTCAGCCTACGGTTACGGCTACGGTTGGCCGGGCGTGGAATTCAACGATGGGTTTCCGTGGACCGGCGGCGCGAGTCAACGCGGGAGCAGGCTGCCGGAGTTCGACCCGGCCGACGTGAGATCGGTGGCGCGCGCCGCGCGGGAGTCGCGCGCGCGCCGCGCCGAGGCGCGCCTTGACCGTGGCGAGCGGCTGCTGAAGCAGGGCTTGTACTCGCGCGCCGGCGGCGAGTTCAAACTGGGGCTGGCCGAGCGGCGCGACGACGCCGCGCTCTGGCTGGCGCTGGGCCATGCGCGGCTCGCGCTGGGCGAGCACGAGGCGGCGGAACGGGCGCTGACCGAGGGGTTGCGGCTGGATCCGGCCCACGCGCGGGGGGATTTCAGCTTGGCGGCGGCTTTCCCCGCCACGAGCGGCGCGGTGGCGCGGATTGAGGGAGCGCTGGCCAACCGTGCGAAGGGCGAGGGGCAGGGTCAGGCCGGCGGCGCGGCGAACGGGAAGGTGGCCGCGACGGCGACGGCGTTCTTCCTGCGGGGGTACGTGCGGCGCTTCTCCGGTCGTCGCGCGGCGGCGAGCGAGGATCTGCGGCGGGCGCTGGAGGAGGCGCCGGATCACGCCGGCGCGCGGGCGCTGCTCGGCGCGGAACGTTAGGGTGGTGATCCGGCGCCCGGTAGCGGTGTTCAAAGAGATGTTCGAGAAGGCGCTTCCGTTCCTCTGCACGCTCGGTTTCATCGCGGCGGCGGTGGTGGCGCCGTCGTGCTCGGACGGGGGCAAGGTGGCGCGGGTCAGCATCGAGGATCGGTCGAAGTTCGACTTCGGGGCGGAGGCGTTCAAGATCATCCGGTCGGAGACGGCGAAATCGGCCGACAAGCCGGTGAAGAAGGTCGAGGTGCTCGACCGCCGCCAGGCGGAGATCGTCGAAGCGCTTAACACGCTGTTCCCCGACACCAAGGCACGGGGGTTCTTGAAGCGGGTTGAGAACCTCTTCACGCTCATCGACGACGGCACCATCCCGAAGATGACGCGCGATCTGGCGCGGGTGGTGGGGATGCTGCTGGCCGATGACAAGACCATCGACGCCATCACGACGCTGTCGAACACCACCGCGCGGATCGAGCGCGGGAAGGTGGTGGACCTGTTCGAGTCGCTGGTGAAGTACGACGCGCTGGAGTCGGCGCTCTCCGCGCTGGCGAAGGTGATTCGCAACAACGATGGGGTCGACGAGAGCGGCGCGCCCAACGGCGAGAGCGACATCGTCGGCGACTGGCTATCGTTCTTCTCCGACAAACTGACGGGGTTGGAGGACGACGCCACCGGCCAGACCCCCTTCCAGGACTTTCTGATCCGGCTGCTGGCGGAGGACTTGTCGATCGATCCCTTCGGGGTCGGGGTGACGGCGAACCGGATCGACGCCGGGGGGGCGATCACGGGCACGTTCAACCCCAAGCAGACGCCCGCGAGCCTGATCCTCCAGAACGTCCGGGCGCTGCTGGAGAAGGAGGTGCTGACCACCGGCGTCACGGGGCAGGAGACGGCGCTGGGGCCGCGGGTGAGCAAGACCGACAGCCAGGGGTCGTATGCGTCGTTCGACGACCGGTTGAAAGACAACCCCGTGATCGATCTGCTCTGGGGGTTCCTGGAGTTGTTCAAGTTGCCTGCCTTCCGGCCGGCGCTGGAGACGCTGGCGATCTACGCCCGGCAGCACGAGCCGGAATTGCGCGACCTCTTGACGCAGGTGGGGCGGGTGATCGCCATCTCCCGGGAGACGGCGGTTTCGGCGAAGGAGAAGAACACGCTGTTCGACACGCTCCTGCCGTTCCTCGACGACTTCTGCGAGCCGACCCCTTCGGGGCGCACCATCCTGCGCGAACTCATGCGCAAGGCCAGCGACGCGCGGCTGTCGGGCCTCTCCCAGGCCCTGGCCACCAACTACCGGTACAAAGACCGCGACCTGACCAAGACCAACCGGCCGAACCCCATTCCCGACCCCACGCTGCCGCCGGCGGTGGAGCCGGCCATTCCGTTCAACGAGTTGACGGACTTCTCGCAACCGCGGTCGGCGGCGAACCGATCGGCGCACCACGGCATGCTCAAGTTGCTGCACGAAACCAATGGCGCGCCCTACCGGGTGACGCTGCTGGGCGTCGGCTTGACCACCGTGACGAACAACATGGCCGTGTTCTACCTGGAGTCCATGGCCGGCAACGCCAACCTCAACACCATCAACGCCCTGCTGGCCGGCTTCCTGGGGCTGCCGGCCACCCCCTCCGCGCGCGACATGAACGACTTCGTGAACACCAACCAGCCCATCAGCGGCAACCCCACGCTGCTGGACGGCGTCACGCCGATCATGGGCAACGGGGGCGAGTACCTGTACGACATGGAGTATTCCGGGCTGCTCGACAAGTTGACGCCCGTCGCCGAGGTCTTCTCCGGCCTCGGCAAGACCCAGCGGCTGGTGGACCTCTTCTCCGAACTCTACCGCCACTACGCGCCCACCGCCCAGGCCGAGATGGGGGGCAAGAACTCCTACGGCTCAGACATCGCCGCGGTGGAGGAGATGACGTGGAAGATCATGCAGCAGACCACGTTCGTCGACGCGCTGCTGCTGCTCCTGCGCCGGCTGGACGGGATCACGCTGGCCGACGGCTCGAACGGGGGCGACGCCTTCACCGCCTTCCTGGGCGACCTTTTCAACGACGACGCCCCGCTGACGCTGCGCGACGGCGCCACCAGCACGGTGATGGAGGCGGATCGCGTCACGGTCGCCCCCGGCATGGCGCGCCTGCACTGGATTCTGGAGCCTTCCCGGCGCATCAACGAGCGCATCAAGGCCGACGCCCGGGCGCGCGAGGCCGACGACAAGGTGTTCAAGGCGGTCAACGACATCTTCTTCGAGGTGCAACAGAGCCAGGGAACGGCCACGCTCAAGAACGCGGTCATCGTGCCCACGCTGAAAACCGTTTTGCCCGTGCTGGTGGACGAGATCAAGTTGCGGCAGGGCAAGTCTACCTGGACCGGCGACATGCAGTGGACGCAGGACAAGATCGCGGAGTTCTACGCCGGCCGCGACGCCCCGCGCGTCTTCGATTGGATCAAACTGGTTCGCGACGATCCGGCCTCCGACCGCGAGTTCCGGAACTTCCTTCTCTTCCTTCTGAAGCCGGAAAGCGACGCCCTCAAAGACGCCTACGGCCGCGCTCTGGTGGTGCTCTCCGAGGCGGTGCAGATCAAGGTCGACACCAACGCCGTCCGACAGGTGGGCCGTTTCGTCGGCCGCGTCATCCGCCCGTCGGACCGGGTGGTGGTGGACCTGGTGGACGGCGTCGAAAAGGTGCTCACCCTCGACAACGGCAAGGAAGTGCTCCGCCTCCTCCGCGCCACGTTCACGCGAGGCGCAGCCACTAACAAGGCGCCCATCACGGTGCTCCTCGACGTTTCTGAAGACATCGACCGCGTCACCGGCTCCGGCTCCTATACCCGCCAGGACTGGATCGAGATTTTCACCGACCTGCGCGACTCCCTTCTTGATGACGTGGACGGCGTGGAGCACTTCTATGACGTCATCAAGAAACGCAATCGCTGAGGCCGCCGGCCGCGTCGCCGTGCTCGCGCTCCTCGCGGCCGGTTGCGGGTACGTCGGCTCGCGCTACTCCCCGCCCTCCGGCGTCGCCACCGAGGACTTGGGCGCGGTGGAACTGGTCCCCGTGGCCGGCGCATCCGGCTTCATCACCCACGTCGACGACCGGCAGGTGGACACCATTTTGCAGTTCGAGCGCCCCAAGAGCGTCACTCTCTCGCCGGGGACGCACACCGTGAAGTTCTTCGTCAGCCTGCCCAACGCGCCGGGCGTGCGGCGCGCGGTGACCGTGAGCGTGGAGCCGGGCGAAACGCGGCGCATCCTCGCCGCCGTCGACTACCGCCGCGCGATGGTCTCGGCGGGGGCGTCGGCGCCCTTCATCGCCCCGGCCGCTGGTTCGGAAGAGGGAACTGGCCCCCGCGACGCCGCCGGCGCCAGCCTGCCGGAAGTAGCCCCCGCCGCGGCCACGCTGCGCGTGGAGGTGCGGGCCACCTTCCGCGCCTTCCTGCGCCTCGACGAGCGTTTTGCCCAGGACGGCGCCGCCGGCGGCCCCTGGTTGGCGCCCGGCGAGCACTTCTACCGGCTGGGGCCGCGCGAGTGGCGGGTGATCGCCGGCATCGTGGACGACGAGGGGGTCGAGCACCACGCGGCTGAACCGCTTCCGGTGGAGACGGGCTTCCTCTATGAGATAGTGCTCACCGACGGCGAGGCTGTGCTGCGCCGCATCGACCCGGAGAGCGGCGAGGCGCGGGAACTGGTCTCGCCCTACTTCGCGCCACAGGAGTAGCCCGGCATGCGCCTTGCCACGCCCGTGACCGCGAAGAAAACCCGCCTCCCAGCGGGCGCGGGACGGGCCTACCGCAAGTCCAAGCGGCGCGCGCGCGGGGCCTTTTGCACGCCGCCCGACGTGGCTGACCTTTTGGCCCGCCTGGCGCGCGGGCTGATGACGGCGGGTCCGGCGCGCGCCGGCCGGGTGCTGACCGTTCTCGACCCCGCGTGCGGCTGCGGGGCGCTGCTGGCAGCCGCGGCCCGCGCCTTTCCGCGCCGCCGCCTCCTGTTGCTGGGTATCGAGAGCGACCGGGCGGCGGCCCAAGCCGCGCGGGAGGCGCTGGCCGGCGTGGGATCGCGGGTGAAGGTGAAGATCGCCGTCGCCGACGCCCTGCGACCTGAGCCGGACGGCCGGGGAAGCGAGCGCGAGGAACCTTGGGCCGCGCGGGCGGCCGACCTGGTGATCCTCAACCCGCCTTTCCTCTCATACTCCGGCCGCGAGGCCGCGCCGCTGACGGCCGCGGAGCGCGCGTGGATGCGGCGGCGCTTCGCTTCGTTCCGCCGCGGCTGGGCGTGCGCGCATGCCGTGTTCCTGGAACTGGCGCTGGGGGCCGCCCGGCCCGGCGGCGTGGTGGCCGCCGTCCTTCCCGGCCAGGTGGCCTTTCTGCGTCGCTACCAGCCGCTGCGGGAGGCGGTGCTGCATGCGGCCGACCGCGTGCGGGTGCTGCCGCTGGGCGAGGGGCGGTTCCCCGGCGTCGTCTCGCCGACGATGCTGCTGGCGGCGCGGGTCGGCTGTCGCGGGCGCGGCGTGATAATCGAACACTTCGATCCAGGTGGCCGCCGGGTGGCGACGGGGCGCTTCCCGCGCCCGGACGACGCGGTCGCCGGGGCGGCGTTCCTTCCGCCGGTGGACGCGGCCGCGGCGGCCGGGATGCGGCGCGCGCCAAGCGCCGGCGCCGCGCTGCTGGGCGGCGCGGTGCGCGACGCCGGGGTGCACACCGGCAACGTCGCGCGCCTGATCCTGGCGGACGGGGCCGACGCCGGCGCCGACCAGGGCGGCGTGCCTCTCATCGAGGGCCGCGACGTGGTCCCCTTCCACGTGCTTCCCGCGCGCAAGCGGCTGCGC
>JACQVU010000229.1 GCA_016209585.1 Planctomycetota bacterium | reverse complement strand
GCCCCCAACCCCCAGCCCCTAAAGATCGGCCTCGCCGCGCTCTACCCCACCGGCGACCGGATGCAACTTTATGGCGTCGCCCGCCAGACCCCCGGCGTGGAGTTGACGCCGGGCGAAAACGGCCTCCATCAGATCGTCTTCCCCGCCGCCATTCTCCCGCCGGGAACGACGGCGGCGCGGTTGGAGGTTCTCGGCTTTCCCGATGCCGCCCCGGGAAGCCCGCCGGTGGTGGGCTGGTGCGACCTGGACCTCGCCAACGTGGAAGTGCTGCCCGACGCCGCGCCGGAACCCGCCCCGCCGCCCCCGCCGGGCGGCTGACACCCGGCTGGTCACTCGAGAATCCGCGAGTTCTCCGGGCTGTTGAACTTGCGCATCGTGCTGGTGATCTCAGCCTGTCGCTTGCTCTCTCCTTGCGGCGAGAAGTCCCACGTGTAGGGATCGTTCCGCGTCGGGTTCACCAGGTTCGCCGCGCTGTCGAACCAGTTCACGACCAGCGTCATGCCGTCCTTGAACGGCGGGGGAGAGATCACCGCGATCGGGAACAGAATGGCCCCGCCCACTCCCTTGACGATTCCGTAGGGGAACTCGATCACCTCGCGCGCCGCGAAATACTCTTCGTCCGTGCGATCCTCCAGCGCCACCGGCCGTTCGTGGTCGTTGGAGGCGCACCCCACCGCCGCGCCGGAGAGCAGAAGAAGCCCGCACAGGACCAGGATCGCGCGGGGGCGGCGCATGCCAAGCCAACCTTTCTTGCGGGTCGCCGACGTCGGGCCTACAATTCGACCGAAGCGCGGCATGATACCCGACCGCCGCCCGTGTATGGAAGACGTGATCGCCATCGACGGCCCGGCCGGCGCCGGCAAGAGCACGGTGGCCCGCCTGCTCGCGGCGCGCCTTTCGTACGCCCGCCTCGACACCGGCGCGATGTACCGCGGCGTCGCCTACCTGGCGCTGAAACGCGGCGTCGATTTCCAAAACCCCGCCGCCCTCGCCGCGCTGGCCGCCGCGGTGCGCATCGAGGTCGCCTTCCGGGGCGCGGAGATGGAGTTGCGCATGGACGGCGAGATCCTCAACGACCAGATCCGCGCCCCCGAAGTCTCCGAACGGGTGAAGGCCGTCGCCGCCTGCGAAGGAGTCCGCACGGTGCTGGTCCCGGCGCAGCGCCGGCTGGGCGCCGGCCATCGCGTGGTCTGCGAGGGGCGCGACATCGGCACCGTGGTCTTCCCCGACGCCCGCAAGAAGTTCTACCTTACCGCCTCGCTCGAAGAGCGCGCCCGCCGGCGCGCCTCGGAACTGCGGGGGCGTGGCGTCGACCAGCCGCTGGACGACGTCCGCGCCTCCATCCGCGAGCGCGACGCCATGGACGCCGCCCGGCGCATGGGTCCGCTGGTGGTCGCCCCCGACGCGGTGGTAATCGACTCCACCGGCGTGCCCATCGAACAAGTCGTTGAAACGCTCCACCGGCTATGCTAGGCGGAGTGACGCGCGACCAGCGGCCCGCGAGCGTGGCGTCATGCGGTTCGAGTGGGCCAGGAACAGGGCGGTGGCGAACATCATGCAAGCTGGCCTCGCTGATGGCTGTGATGCCCGCGCGGCCACCGGGACCGCGCCACCATCGAACCATCGACGACGGGGAGCAAATTGACGCATTCCGCCGGGTGGAGAGAAGGCCGACTGCGCGCTGACCCGTGAAAGGCGCACGAGGGCGCGGCGTTGGTCCGCGGGATTTCAGGTTGGCGACAGGGGTCCGCCGCATGTTGTGGTTCCTGCCGCCCGCGAGACGGATGTGCGTTCGCACGGCGAACGAGATCAGGTGGTTCAGCGCGGTGGCAACCGCACCGAGTGAGCGCGTAGTTCCCTGCTGCGCGCGGCCTCGTTTTCCGGGGACTGAACGGACCCCGCTCTTGAATGGAGGAAAGCGATGGACAAAAAGTTCCTTCTGTTCGTTGTGGTGGTCGTCGCCGCTGTCGGAACGTTCGTCTACACGCGGACCGGCTCGCAGCCCAGCGCCGGGGGAGATCGGACGTCGCGGGTTCTGGACGATCTCGAAGCCAAGATGGCCGACCTGGAGAAAAAGGCCGGTGGCGAGCCCCGCCCATCGCCGGAGGACCGGGAGCAGGCCGTGGTTCCCGACAAGGCGGACGCCGGCGGCGGAGGAGGACAAGAGGGTGCAGCAGCGCGCGCCACTCCGGCGCCGACGGCCGAAGCGCCCAACGCCCTGGCTGAGCAACTGGCGTCCATCGAAAAGAAGGTTGAAGAGATTGCTGAGGGGCGCGAGGCATCCATCAAGGAACTGGCCGCGCAATACGCCGACGCGAACAGCACGGTGCGCAAGCGCGCGATCAAGGCGCTGGGTAAAATGCGCGACCCGCAAGCGATCGAGGTGGTCCGTCGGGCGGTGAGGGATCCAGCGCCCGACGTGCGCAAAGCGGCGATCGAGGCGCTGGGAAGCCTCCGACTCAAGGAAGCGATTCCCGACATCGGCGAGGCATTACGTTCCGACCCCGATCACGAAGTGCGCCGTGTCGCCACGGAGGCGCTCGGCGAAATCGGCGATCTCGCCGCTGTGCCGTACCTCAGGAACGGGCTGGCCGACGTTCACCACGGCGTGCGCGAGCATGCGGCTGAAGCCGTCGGAACCATCGGCGATCCCGACCCGTTCAACGAACTGCTGCCCCTGCTGGACGACTCGGATGCCGACGTGCGCGAAAACGCCGCCAAGGCGCTTGGTCAGATCGGTGACCGTCGCGCCATCCCGCATCTTCAAAGGAAGATGGACGATCCTGGGGAGCAGATCGGCGTGAAGGTCGATTCGGCCAAGGCCCTTCGCCTGCTGGGGGACCAGAGCGCGGCGAAGGCCACGATCGAGCGTGCCAGGGGAGATCTGGAATCGGACGACGTCGAAGCGCAGCAAGAGGCCATCAAGGCGCTCGGCGAGTTGGAAGACCCGGAGGCCATGCCCGTCCTGCGCGAACTGGAAGCGCGAAAAGATCTCGATCCCGCGCTCCAAAAGACGCTCGAAAAGGCGATAAAACGCCTGGAAAACGCGAAATGAACGTGTTGGCTTCACATCGCTACCACTTCGTGACGGTGCTGGCAGCCGGCGCCGTGGTCGCGCTGGAATTAGGTCGGGACCAGCGCGGACCTCGGTCTCCTGCGCCGCGCGATGCCCGGATTCGCCAGATCGAGGCGCGAATCGCGAACCTCACGTCCCCGCCGCCGACGCCAGCCTTCGCAGCGGCACCGGCGAGTCGGGAAGAGGAGGTTCGGCCGTCGCTCGTCACCTCGACAACCACCCCGGAGCCTTCCGCCAGCGTGGTGCGGAAGCGAATCGAACGCTGGAACGCCCGCATCGCCGGCGAGCAGAACGCGCTGGCGGCGGCGGAGCGCCTGCTGGCGGACCCGAATCACAAGCGGCGGGTCGAAGGAATCAAGGCGCTCCGCGACCACCCCGGCTCGCCGGCAGCCCGCGCCGCGGCGGAGCGGATGCTGTCCGATCCGAGTTCAGAAGTGCGTGAGGCCGCTCTCGGCACGCTCGCGAAGATTGGAAACCGGTCCACCGCGCGCGCCATCATTCCGTTGCTGCGCTCGGCCAACCCCCGGGAAGCGTCTCGCGCCGCGTCGGTGCTCGGAGAGATCGCCGATCCCTCCGCCGTCGCCGCACTGGTGGAGGCGCTTGGCCACCCGGACCCGAGCGTGCAGGAAAGCGCCCTTCACGCCCTCGCCGGACTCGCCGATCACGGCGCGCTTGAGAAAGTCGTCCCGCTGCTCTCGTCTCCGGTGAAGAAGGTCAGGGTGGCTGCCATCAGGGCCGTGGAGGCTCTGGGCACGGCGGCGGACAGCGCGTGCCTGCAAGACCCCCTGCGCGATCCTGACCTGGAGATACGGGCCTACGCCGCCAAGGCTGCCGCCGCGCTCGGCGACTCGCAGGAAAAGGCGCGGGTGTTGAAGGCCGCGTGGGATCTCACGTCCTCGGAGTCTCCGGATGAACGCTCGCTCGGCGCGAAGGCGGTGGGGATTCTGGGACAGGCGGGCGACATTCCCAGGCTTCGGGCACTCATGCTCGCCGATGACGCTCGAATCGTGAAAGACGCGGCCGAAGCGGCCATTGAGCGAATCAATGGGTATCATTGAGACCAGAGCAGCCGGGGCCGGTCGGGGAATATCGAAGGTGACTCACATATTGTCCTGGTCTCTCCGTTATCCCGTCGGGGCGTCGCGCGCGCCGTGCGCCCGCAGCATCGCTTGGCGGCGGTCGGAGTCCACCCGTGGCTACGCTCCGCCGCCCCGTCCGGGGCGGACACGACCGGTCGCTCACGCTCCCGGCTCCTGCACGCCCCGATCGGTCGCTCACGCTCGCGGCCCTCGGCGGGTGGAAGGACACGAAGCGCACGGGGCGCGTCGGTTGGGAAGCGCTCTGGCGCGGGTGGGATCGCCTCCAGGAACGGGTGACCGGCTATCGCGTCGCCCTGGCCGCCGGCGCGGGGTGAAATGTGATCAAGAGACAGCGCAGGGGGACATCACGGCCGTGAAGCCGTGCGAACCGGGTGGCCGTGGCGGCCAACGCGGAAACCCGTCGTCCGCCGGCGGTCACCGGGCGGCCACGGTCTGGACCGCGATGGCGCGCTCGATCGGCCCCGCGTCGCGCGGGCGCGTCAGGCGCCAGAGCACGGCGGCGGCCGCGGCGAACGGGATGAGCAGCAGCACGCCCCACCAGATGTTGCGGAAGAAGTAGAAGACGAAGTTGCCGGGGTCGCGCACCTCGGCGGTCTGGCGGACGGCGTCGGTGTACATGCTCCCGCTGACGGAGAGCAGCGGGAAGACCGCCCCCGTGGCCAGCGTCGCCACGGCCGGGCCGCGGCTGGCGACCACCACGGGGGTGGCGATGCGCTCGATGGCCCGGCCGCGGTGGCGCACCTCGACGTAGGCGTCAAGGTGTTCGCCCCGCGCGAAGGGGGTGATCCAGAAGCGGGCCTCCGCCCGATCCGCGCTCACGTCCAGGTCGACGTCGGAGGCGGTGACGATGCAGCCCGGGAAGACGGCGCGGACGGTGACCATCGGCTCGGCCGCGGCGATCTCCAGGGCACGAGCGCCCGCGCGCGTCACGTCGCCCTGCGCGCCCCGCCGGACTTCGGCGTCGGCGTCGGCGCTGTCGCGCGTGATCGCCACGGTGCAAGGGAAGGTGTTGTGCAGCGTCATCCGCTCGTAGTAGGTGGTCGTGGCGCGCCGGCGCAGCGTCAGCGGCTCCGGCCCGGCGGCTTCAGCCCGGCCGGTGTCGGCGCGGCGCCGCTCAGCCTCGTGGAAACCGGCGCGGACGCGCTCAGCGCCGTCGCCGACGATCTCGCGGATGGCCGGGACCGGCGCGGGTGGGGGCGACGGCGCCGCCCCCGCGGCCGCGGCCGGAGCGGTCGGCGTGGGGGGGCGATCCTCGGGCAGCACGTCGGCCAGGCCGGGCGCGCGCCGCGCCAGAGGCGACGGGGGGAGCGGCGGCGGCGCGGCCGGCAGTTCCGCGGTTTCGTTCTCAGCCTCGCCCAGCACGGGCAGGGCGGCGGAGGCGTTGGCGCGGGCGGGAGCGACCTCGAAATCCTCGTTCTCGAGGGGCGCGACGGGCGCGGGCGGGGGCGGAGGCGCAGCGCGGCCGGCCTTTCCGGCGTCGGGAGCGGAAAGGTCCCAGCCGAACACGCCGCCAACGGCCGGAGCGGGGAAGGGCGCGGGAGGGGCGGGTGGCGCCGCGCCCACGCCGAGCGGCGAGTCCAGGTCGGCGAGTTCGTCAGCCAGCGGCGAGGTCGGCGGGCCGACGTAACGCGGCCTCGGCAGCGGAGTAGACAGCGTATCGCCTTCCGGCGCTTCGACCTCGGCCAGTTCTTCGGCGCGACTTCCGGTGGAGTCGCCGGCGTAGGGACCGGCGGGCCGCGGCGTCGCGTAGCCGGGGTCGGCGGGGGCGGGCAGTTCGGCCAGCGCGTCGGCCAGGTCGCCGGTCGGCTCGCCGGCGTATGGCCCGGTCGGCAGCGGCGTGACGCCCTCCGGCGCGGCGACTTCCGGCTCCGCGGCTTCAGCCGGAATCGCGGTTTCCTCCGACGCGACCGCATCGGGCGCCTCGGTAGGCTCGGCTTCGTCACTCTCGCCCGCGCCGGCCGGCCCGGAAGCGATCTCGTCCGCCTCGGCATCCGCGTCGCGCGCGTCGTCCACCGGCGCGGCGGCGCCGGCCCGCGGCGGAAAAGATTCCGCGCCGTCGTCTTCGTCTTCAAGCCCGGCCAGGGCGTCGGCCAGGTTGCCCGTGGCGGGGCCGTCGTAGTCGCCGGAAGGGGGAGGCGTGGCGTAGTCGCCGCTTTCTTCCTTCTTGTCGGGAGCGATCTCCACCGTTCCACCGGCGGCTGCGGCGCGATCGGCCGGGATCACCACGTCGGCCAGCGGCGACGCGGCGGCGGGCGCCCCCGCATCGGCGCCCGCGGACACGGCGGCTGGCGGGGACGATGCGCCGGGTTCAGCGGCCTCGAACGCGGCCAGGGAAGCCGCGAACGACGCCTCGGGCGCCGAGGCGGCGGCGGGGGATTCCGACTCGGTCTCGACGCGGGGAAGGCGCGGACGCACTTCCAGCGTGAACTCCGCCTCCGCCGACGCCGCGGCCAGGTCGCCCAGCGTGGCGGCCAGGTCTACCTCCCGCCCGCCGAGCGTGATGATGAAGTTGGCGTCGGCCAGGTGGTCGTACTTCCGCGCGAGGAAATCCGCCAGTTCCGCCGCGGTCTTCGATCCGGGCAGTTTGAGTTTCACATGCCGGGTGCGCGCCGCCACCCGGTCGATGATGGTCACCGAGATCTTGCTCATTATCATGCCGCCCCCTGGCGGGAAGGGAAAACGAGGGAGGGGGAAGGGAGAAAAGAGGTGGCGAAAAAGACGACCGGAAAGGGGCTCGGGATAGGGTCAGGCGACACGGCCGCGCGGCAGGCCGACCCCGTCCGGACACCCGGCGACGTGCCAGGCGAGCAGCACGGCGTAGACCGCGAAACGGCTTCGCGCCTTGGGATGAAGGAAGAGCGTACCCGCGGCGAGCAGGCTGGTGAAGAGGAAGTTGGCGATCAGTTTCACCAACCGTCCGACGCGCAGGACCACCACCACCGCCGGCGGACGATGCTTCGCGAAGAAACGGTAGGTGGAGCGGTGGTACTCGATCCAGGCGCGGGCGCGCATGCGACTTTTCGCCGCCCCCTGGTGGTGCAGAACCTGGGCGGCGGGGAAGTGCACCACGCGCGCGCCGGCCTGGCGCATGCGAAGGCACCAGTCGGTCTCTTCCAGGAAGAAGAAGAAGGCCGGGTCGAAGCCTCCGAGGCGCGCCCAGATGTCCCGGCGCACCAGCATCGCGGCGCCGATCAGCGACTCGACCTCGATCGGCTCATGGTAATCGACGCGCTTGCTGGGGTAGCGCGCGGGGAAGAGCGTCTTCAGGATCGTCTTGTTGAGCAACTCGGTGGCCAGCGTCGGCACGTTGTCGAACGAGTTCTGCGCCGTTCCGTCGGGGTTCACCAGCCGCGGGCCCACGGCGCCGACCTCCGGGTGCGCGTCCAGGTGCCCGACCAGCGCCGGCAGCGCGCCGGGAAGCAGCCGGGCGTCGGGATTCAGAAGAAAGAGATAGCGGCCGCCGGCGCGGGCGAACGCCAGGTTGTTGGCCCGACCGAAGCCGAGGTTGACCCCGGCTTCGATGAGCGCCGCCTCCGGGAACTCCCGGGAGACCATGGCCGCCGATCCGTCGCTGGAGCCGTTGTCGACCACGATGGTCTCCTGGACGACGCCGGCGTGGGCGCGAACCGACAGGAGGCACTCGCGCAGCAGGTCGCGCGTGTTCCAACTCACGATCACGACGCTGACGGTCACGGGCGGCGGGTCCACGGACGCGGGTCAGGAGGACACCGCGAACGTATCAGACACGTTTTGCATTGTCAATCTCACGGGCGCGGAACGGACGATCCGACGAATCCGACCGATCGGACCGATCCCGCGCTCCGCGCCCCTCGCCCCGCGCCCCGCGCCAGATATGTGACAACTCGCGCGGGAGGTCAGGCTGGAACGTAGAACTCCGCCCAGGTGGAAGAGGTCTCCCAGAGGCGGAGCCGTTCGAGCACCAGGCCGGGGGGAATCTCATAGACCGCCCCGGTCTGCGGGCTGGTGACGCGGCGGGTCCTGGCGAGCCGCGCGGCGACGTAGGTGAACATCTCCTGGGCCATGACCTCGGTGGTCGGGTCCTGCTCCTCGTACACCTTGAGCCGATCGGGCCGCGTCTCACGCAGCGCCGGCAGCAGCGGGTCGAGCGAACTGACGCAGATGGCGTGGTCGTACGACTTGAGGAACTCCTCGGCCAGCAGGCGAATGGCCTTGAAGTCGCAGAGCATGTCGTTCCGGTCGAGCGTGTCGCCGCGGATCACCACCTCGATCCGCCGGGTGTGGCCGTGCGGAAACCGGCACTTCTCCGGATGCTTGGCCAGCATGTGGGCGTTCTCAACCTCGAAAGTCTTGCACAGTCGGTAGGGCATGCTCTCTCACCTCCTCCCGCGACCTGACCATTCACGGGGGTGTCCCCTCGGCCGCGCCGCCGCCCGGATGAACGGTTGGCGCGACGCTCCCGCCACCGTCCGTTTTCACTATAATGACGCCCCCTCACAGCGGAACGAAAAAAACTGCCCGATCCCTGAATTGGTGTGTATTCGGGTTCATTCGTGGTTCCCTTTACCGCGGAACGAGAGAAATGGCCGACCAAGATCCCAACCCCGCCGGACACCCGCATCGCCTCCGCCGCCTGCGCCGCACGCCGGCGCTGCGGCGCATGACGCGCGAGACCCGCCTCTCGCCCGACTGCCTGGTGGCCCCGCTGTTCGTACGGGCCGGCGTCCGCGTTCGCCGCCCGGTTCCCTCCATGCCGGGCGTCTTCCAGATGTCGCCCGACGCCGCCGACGACGAAGCCCGCGCGCTGGCCCAGGCCGGCGTGCCGGCGGTCATCCTCTTCGGCATCCCGGAACAGAAGGACGGCGCCGGCTCTTCCGCGCTCGACTCCGGCGGCGTGGTTCCGCGCGCCATCGAGGCCATTCACCGCGCCGCGCCCGGCCTCGCGGTCATCACCGACCTCTGCCTCTGCGAGTACACCGACCACGGCCACTGCGGCCTCCTGGCGCCTTCCACCCCCCAGAAAACTTCCGCGCTCGCACCGGCCGCTTCCGCGCCGGCGGCTGAGGGCTGGGAAGTGGCCAACGACGCCACCGTCGCCCGCCTGGCCGACGTGGCGCTGGCGCACGCCCGGGCCGGGGCCGACATGATCGCCCCCAGCGACATGATGGACCAGCGCATCGGCGCCATTCGCGCGCGGCTGGACGCGGCCGGCTTCAGCCACCTGCCGCTGATGGCGTACGCGGCGAAGTTCGCGTCGGCCTTCTACGGCCCCTTCCGCGACGCGGCGGAGTCGCCTCCAAAATTCGGCGACCGCGCCTCCTATCAGATGGACCCCGCCAACGGCCGGGAGGCGCTGCGGGAGGTGGCGCTGGACGTTGAGGAAGGCGCGGACATCGTCATGGTGAAGCCGGCGCTGGCGTACCTCGACATCGTTCGCGCCGTCCGCGAGCGGTTCGACCTGCCCATCGCCGTCTACAACGTGAGCGGCGAGTATTCCATGGTGAAGGCCGCCGCCGCGGCCGGCTGGCTTGACGAAAAGAAAACCGCGCTGGAGATGCTGGTGAGCATGAAGCGCGCCGGGGCCGACATCATCATCACCTACTGGGCACAGGAGGCCGCGGGGTGGCTGGCGTCCGGGGACGGGGAGAAATAAAACAATTTAAGGGCGAAATGGCTTGATCAGCACTGAAGTTGTCCTATACACTGCTTGGTGGTCGAGCGGCGGAGCCGCCGCGGAGCATCGAGCGTGACGCATGATCCGGCTGACGAAGAAAGTGGACTACGGCATCCTTCTTCTGGCCTACATCGCCAGCCGGCCGGGGCGGGCGGTGACGGCGAAGGAGATCGCGGCCGATCTGCACCTTTCCCGCCCCTTCGCGGCGAACGTGCTGAAGAAGTTGGCGCGGGAGGAGTTGCTGATCTCCACTCGCGGCTCTTCCGGCGGATACACGCTGGCCCGGCCGCCGCTGTCGATCACGCTGGGAGACTTGGTGCAGGCGCTGGAGGGGGAGTTCGCCTTGGCGCAGTGCACCAGCGAGGCCGCGGTGCGCCACTCGGCGTCGGAATGCCACCTGTTCGAGTGCTGCTCGGCCAAGGGTCCGGTGCAGTACGTTCACCGGCGGATCGCGCAGGTGCTGAGCGAGGTGTCGTTCGCGGAACTGGCTGGCCTCACCGCCACGGCGTACGAGGCGTTCGGGATGCAATCGACCGCGGGGAGGTGTCCATGAAACTTCCGATCTACATGGATCACCATGCCACGACGCCGGTGGATCCGCGCGTGGTGGACGCGATGTTGCCCTACTTCACCACGAAGTTCGGCAACGCGGCCTCGCGCAACCACGTGTTCGGGTGGGAGGCGGAAGACACGGTTGACGAGGCGCGGGAGTCGATCGCCGCGCTCATCGGCGCGACCGAGAAAGAGATCATCTTCACGTCGGGCGCGACGGAGAGCGACAACCTGGCCATCAAGGGGGTGGCCGGGATGTACCGCGAGCAGGGCAACCACGTCATCACCTGCCGGCTGGAGCACAAGGCGGTGCTGGACACTTGCAAGCGCCTGGAGACCGAGGGGTGTGAGGTCACCTACCTGGACCCCACGCCCGACGGCTTGGTGACCGCCGAAATGGTTCGCGCGGCGATCACGCCGAAGACCATCCTGGTCGCGCTGATGTACGGCAACAACGAGATCGGCACGTTGAACCCCATGGCCGAAATCGGCGCGGTCTGCAAGGAGAAGGGCGTGGTCTTCTTCACCGACGCCACGCAGGCGGCGGGGCACGTCCCGGTGGACGTGGAGAAGATGGGCGTCGACCTGCTGGCCTGCACCGCGCACAAGATGTACGGCCCCAAGGGGTGCGGCGCGCTCTACGTGCGGCGCAAGAAACCCCGCGTGCGCCTCACCCCCATCATCGACGGCGGCGGCCACGAGCGCGGCATGCGTTCCGGCACGCTCAACGTGCCCGGCATCGTCGGCTTCGGCGCCGCCGCCCGGCTCGCGGCCCAGGAAATGCACGAGGAGGCGAAACGGCTGGCCGGGTGGCGCGACCGCATGGCGCGCACGTTCCTGAAGGAGATCGACTACGCCAAGGTCAACGGCTCCATGGATCGCCGCCTGCCGGGGAACCTCAACATCTCGTTCCCGTTCGTCGAAGGCGAGTCGCTCATGATGGGCATCAAAGACATCGCCGTCAGTTCCGGCTCAGCCTGCACCTCGGCGTCGCTGGAGCCTTCCTACGTGCTCAAGGCGCTGGGGGTGGGCGATGAACTGGCCCACTCCGCCATCCGCTTCGGTCTCGGCCGGTTCAACACGGAAGAAGAGGTCGAGTTCGTCGT
>JACQVU010000222.1 GCA_016209585.1 Planctomycetota bacterium | reverse complement strand
GACCATGAACTCAATGCCCAGCCGCTCGGCCAGCGACCGGGCGTCATCCAAGGATCCGGGGCTGGAGAACCGCGAGGGCATGGCCAGCCCCAGCACCCGCCGCGGTCCGATGGCGCGGGCGGCCAGCGCCGCGACCACCGCCGAATCCACCCCGCCCGACAGCCCCAGCGTCACGCGCGTGAACCCACACTTCCTCGCGTAGTCGCGAATGCCCAGTGTCAGCGCCTCCACCGCCTCTTCCGCCTCGTCCGGCGGCTGGCGCGCGACCACCGGCGGCGGGGCGTCGAGATCGATGATGCCCAGGTCTTCCTCGAACGAGCGCAGCATCAGCCGCGTCGTGCCGTCGGGAAAGGCGGCGAGGCTGCTGCCGTCGAAAATCAACTCGTCGTTGGCGCCCACCTGGTTGACCAGGATCACGGGCGCGCCCAGCCGCGCGGCCTGGCGCCGGGCGAGGTCGGCGCGGAGGTCGGCCTTGCCCAGGTGGAAGGGCGAGGCGGAGAGGTTCACGATCAGGTCGGCCCCGGCCTTCCGGAGCGCCAGAGCGGGGTCGTGGTGATAGCGCCGGCGGGGAAACAGGGTCGGGTCGGTCCAGAGGTCCTCGCAGATGGTGACGCCCAGTTTCCGGCCGCGGAACGCCACGGTTTGGGCGGGGCCGCCCGGCTCGAAGTAGCGGTCTTCGTCGAACACGTCGTAGGTGGGCAACAGCGTCTTGTCGATCACCGCCCGCACGAGGCCGTCATCGATGAGGGCCGCGCTGTTGGTGAGTGGCCGGCCGTCGCCCCGGTGGCGCCCCACGAAACCGAGCACCACGCCGATTCCCCGGCAGGAAGAGGTGACGCGCTCCAGCGCGCGGAGGTTGGCGTCGACGAAGGTCGGACGTTCGAGCAGGTCGCGCGCCGGGTACCCGGTGAGCGCCTGTTCGGGAAAGACCACCAGGTCCGCGCCCAGCGCCCGCGCCCGCGCCGTGGTGGTGGCCACCTTCGCCACCGTGCCGTCGAAGTCGCCGATGGTGGGGTTGATCTGGGCAAGGGCGATCTTCACGGACGCCACCGACTCGTCGCCGGCGCCTCCAGAAAACAAGGGTCATCCGGGCTTGCCGGGCGCGGGCTTCTCCGCGCCGGCCCCGGACAGGCGCAGTTCCTCGGCCGCGCGGGCGGGGTCGAGGTAGAGGACGCAGCCGCAGGCGCGGCAGGTCTGCACGGTTTTGGCGTCGAGCAGCGCCCCCAGGTCGCGCAACGTGAGGCCGGCGTCGCAGGCCGCGCAGTGGTGGGCGCGCACCTCGGCCACGGCCCGCTTGCCCTTCTCGCGGAAGCGGTCGTAACGCGCCAGCCAGTCGGCGCTCACCGCCGCGGCGATGGGGGCGCGGCGCTCGCCCAGTTTCGCGATCTCCGCGGTGGCCGCCTCCGCCGCGGCAGCGGACTCGCGCGAAAAGGCGGCCAAGGCCTCGGCCGCCTGGTCGCGTTCGCGGGTGAGCGTGACCGTCGATTCGCGCAACTTGTCAGCCTCCTCCATCAGCGACAGCACGCGAGTCTCGGCGACGGAAAGCCGTTGGCGCTCCTTGGCCAGGTCCTTCTCCCGCGCGGCGTAGACCGCGGCGCCGGCGGAAAGCGCCTCCCGGGACTTGATCTTCCGCACGGCCGCCTCCTGGGCGGCGAGGTCTTTCTCGGCGGATCGGCGATCAAACTCCACCGTCTTCAACCGCTGCTGCGCCTCGGCCAGGATCGCGGCGCGCGACTCGACGGCGGCGGCGCGCGCCCGTCGCTCGCCCTCGATCCGCGCCGCCCGCGCGGCCACGGCGTCGATCTCCACGTCCAGTTGTTGCAGCCGCCAGAGGGCCTCGAGTTGGTCACGCACCACCGCCATGCTGATCTCCCGGACAGAGGAACCACGAACGGACACAAATCAACACGAATCCTCCGCGCTGGCAACTGCCAACTACCAACCGACAACGCTCTCACGATCCGGCGGCGGACCGGCGGCCGGGGTAGGCCGCGACGCCCGCCGCCAGGAGGTCCATGGCCCGCGCCAGGTCGCCGGCGTTCAGCACGTAAGCCACCCGCACCTCCTGTTTGCCCAGGCCGGGGGTGGCGTAGAAGCCCGTCCCCGGAGCGACGAACACCGTCTGGCCGTCGCGCCGGAAGTCGGTGAGGAGCCACTTGGCGAAGGCGTCGGAGTCGTCGATGGGGAGTTTCACGGTGGCGTAGAAGGCGCCTTCCGGCCGGTGGAGCACGGCGCCGGGAATCGCGCTGAGGCGATCGTACACCAGGTCGCGGCGGCGGGCGTACTCGCCCCGCACGCTTTCCAGGTAGTCGCGGGTGGCGGCCACGATCTCCTCGCCCACCTGCTGGCCGAGCGTGGGGGGGCAGAGGCGGGCTTCAGCCAGCGCGACGACGGCGTCGATGACCTCGCGGTTCTTGCACACCAGCGCGCCCACGCGCGCGCCGCAGCACGAATAGCGTTTTGACGAGGAGTCGATGAGAATGGCACGATCGCGGACCTCGTCGATCGCCAGGACGCTGGCGTGGGCGCGGCCGTCGAAAACGAACTCGCGGTAGACCTCGTCGGCGATGAGGAACAGACCCCGCGCGCGGGCGACGTCGGCCAGCATCCGCACCTCCTCCACCCGGAAGACCGTGCCCGTGGGGTTGCCGGGGTTCGAGAAGAGCAGCGCGCGCGCGTTGGGCGGCAACGCGGCCTCGATGGCCGCGCGCGGCGGCAGGTGGAAGCCGGTTTCCGCGCGGGTGGTGATCGGCGCCACGGCCACGCCGGCCTGGTGGGCGAACGAGTTGTAGTTGGTGTAGAACGGCTCGGGGACGGCCACGGCGTCGCCGGGGTTCGCGACCACCATGAGCGCGAAGAGCAGCGCCTCGCTGCCCCCCGTGGTGACCACCACCTGTTCGGGCGTCACGTCAAATCCCAGGTCACCGTAGTAGCGGCAGAGGCCCGCCACGTACCCCGGAAGCCCCCGCGAGGGACCGTAGGCCAGCACGCGGGAACTGAAGGCGCGAACCGCGCGCAGCACCACCTCCGGTGTCTCGATGTCCGGCTGGCCGATGTTGAGGGGATAGACCGTGACCCCCTGGGCCTTGGCGGCGTCGGCGAAGGGCGTCAGTTTGCGGATGGCCGAGCGCGGGCTGTGACGCCCGCGAGACGAGATCGCGGCGACGGCGGCGGCGGGGCTTCTCTCTTTCGTCGCGGCGGCGGGCGGCATCAGTGGAAGTATAACACCGCGGCGCAAGAATCGCGCCGGCGGGTGGAAACCGGACGGGCCGAAATTGTTCAGAACCAAACCGCGCCCGCCGATATAAAGGGAAACGAGAGGGCGGGACGGCCCCGCCCCGGCAAGCGACGGCGTGGCAAGGGAGCGGGCAGCCATCATGGGCGAGCGGTCGGCTGAACCCAAAACCGGCGACGTGCTCGGCGAGTACGTTCTCCTGGCGCGGATCGGCGAGGGCGGATTCGGCGAGGTCTGGAAGGCGCGGCACTTCCATTGGAAGGATCGCTTCGCCGCCGTGAAGATTCCGCGCAGCGCCGACCATCTGCGCGACCTGCGCAACGAGGGGATGATCGGCTACGATCTCTCGAAACTCGATTCCCCCCATATCGCCCGCACGCTGGGCCTCAACCTGCTCTCCGACCCGCCGTACTTCCTGATGGAGTACGTGGAGGGGGCGTCGCTGCGCGCCATCCTCGACCGCCGTCGCCGGCTTCCACCGGCGGAGGCGCTGGAGATCGTCGACCAGGTGCTCTCGGCGCTGGTCGTGGCGCATGGCGCGGGTATCGTCCATCGCGACATCAAGCCCGGCAACGTGCTGGTGGCCACCGGCGGCCTGGTGAAACTGACGGACTTCGGCATCGGCATCGCCACCCAGTCCATGGCCTCGTCCATTCTCTTCACCGGTTCTTTCCGCACCTCCGCCGCCGACGGCGTGGCGGGCACCTACGAATACATGTCGCCGGAGCAAAAGCGCGGGCGGGACGTGGACGCCGCCAGCGACCTCTTCGCCGTGGGCGTGGTCTTCTTCGAGATGCTCACCGGCGAGTTGCCGGAACCCGGCGACAAGCCGAGTGACCTGGTTTCTTCGCTGCCCGAGGCGATTGACGACTTCTTCGCCCACGCCTACGTCCGCAAGGAGCGTCGCTTCCACGCGGCGGCGGAGATGCAGGCCGAGGCGCGGCGGCTCAAAGCCCTCATCGGCGTTCCGGGCGCCCCGCGGGGCCCGGCCGGCCGCGACCCCCAAACGGGAGCGGCGGCGACCACCTCCACGCCGCGGGAGTCGCGGCCGGGCCGGGGCGGTTCGACGGGCGCCGACCTTCCGCGCGGGGTCTTTCCCGGCCCGCGGGCCGAGGCGCGGGCGGAGTCGGCCGCGACCGCCAAGGACCCCCACCGCGGCCGGAAGATCGATCTCCGCCACGTGGCCGGCCTCCCGGGCGAGGCGATCAACCGCGTGGTCTCATCGCCGGAAGCGCTGGCCCGCGCCGCCTTCACCTACGGCGATCCGCCGCCCGGCGGGGCGGCCCCGCGGCCGGGGCGTGACCGCAAGACCCCGGAACTGGCGGCGCAACCACTGCGCGAGGCCATTCCGCCCACGCCGGCGCAGTACGACGCGCTGGTCGAATTCGTGCGCCGCAACCCCGACAATTACCGCGCCCTGACCCGCCTGGGCATCGCGGAGTTCCAGCGCGGGAATCTCGCCAGGGCCTACGAACACCTCGCGCGCGTGTGCGAAATCCGGCCCGGCTCAGCCACGGCGTTCAACAACCTGGGCATCGTCTGCGCCCGCCAGAGCCGCCTGCAGGAGGCGGTGAAGCACTACCAGCGGGCCATCGAGTTGTCGCCCAACCACGCCGAGGCGCACAACAACCTCGGCACCGCGCTCTTCCACCTGGGCCGCGAGGAAGACGCGCGCGTGGAACACGGCATCGCCCTTAAACTCGACCCCCGCTCCACCTCCGCCCTCTACAACTTGATGGTCCCGACCTGAGCAAGAAACCACGAGTGGACACGAATGGGGAACCAGAGAGAAGTTATCAGTGGTCAGTTATCAAAGGCCGCCGCCGCTGGGAATGTTTGCTCTTCGCCCATCCCCTCTTCTCATGCCGCTGGCGGCGCTGGTCGCGGGCGTCTTGCTGGCGCCGGCGACGGCGCGCGCGGACCCGCCCGACAACATCGATCGCTTCCCCTATCTTCACCTGCTCTCCGCCGACCGCGGGGAACTGGTGTACAGCCTCTCCATCCAATACCGGTTGTCGATCATCTTCCTGGGCGACATGGACAAGAACCGCGACCAGGCGATCAGCGCGGAGGAGCGGGCGGCGTTCGAGAAGAAGGAGATCGAAAGCATCCGCCGCGCCCAGTTGCTGCGCGTGGACGACACGGAGGTGGAGATGGAAACCACGTTCGCCCGCGTGGCCTTTCCCGAATACGAGCCGCCGACCGGGGAGTTCGCGGCGCAGGAGTTAATCGTGCCGCGCGAGGGCGATCCGGTCAGCCGCGGCGACCTGCCAGCCGGCGCGGTGGCGCCGGTGCGGCCGCAGTACATGCGGATCATGGCCCGCTTCGCCTTCCCCATCGACGCCCGCGCCGCCGGAAGGCGACAGATCGACTACATCGACCGCTACCATTACGCCACGCCGGGGCTGCGCAAGTTCCGGCTCGAAACCGCCCACTTCCCGGTCGAGGATCGCGAGCGCGACCTCACCACCGTGGAGATCGGCCAGTTCACCGCCTTCCGCGCCATCTGCCGCGCCGCGCCGCCGCCGCCGCCAGCCGCCGAATCTCCGGAGGGGCGGGCCGCGGCCACCGCGCCCGGCGCGCCACCGGCCCAGGATCGGACGCCGGCCGCGGGGCAGGAAGCGTCTCCGACCCAGCCGGGCGGAACGGAGGCGACGATCACCCGCGGGGGCACGGCGTCGCGCCGGCAATCGCGCACGCAGGCGCGGCTCCAGGACGCGATCAACGACTTCCTCTCCCGCTACGCCACTGACCGCCTGGGGGCGGGCGGCCTGGCGCTGCTGATCGCCTGCTGCGTGCTGTACGGCATGTGGCACGCGCTCATGCCGGGCCACGGCAAAACTCTCGTGGCCTCCTACCTGGTGGGCACGCGCGGCACGATTGGCGACGTGATGATCCTCACCGGCACGGTGACGATCACCCACACCCTGGCCATCTGGATCATGCTCGCCGTGTTCTGGCTGACACAGGAGCAAAGCCCGGCCTGGGAGTTCGGCCTGCGCGTGGCGTCCGGCGCGCTCACCGTGCTCATGGGCCTCTGGATGGGCGGCGAGTGGCTCCTGGCCGGCGCGCGGTCGGCCGACCCCAACTTCCACAGCCACGGGCTGTTCGGGCACGCGCACCTGCCCGGGGCGTCACCCGGCGCCGCCGCGGCCGGCGAGCGGATGTCGCGCTGGCAAACCGTGCTGGCCGGAATCCTGGGCGGCCTGATCCCCTGCCCCACGGCCTTCACCGCCGCCATCACCTGCTCGGCGCTGGGTGCGCCGGGGTTCGGCGCCTTCCTGGTGGTCTTCTTCAGCGTGGGGCTGGCGGGGATGCTGTTCGTGCTCGGCGCGGGCGTGGTCTTCACCAAGGGCGCGGCCCGGCGCGCGGGGGGCGCGGCGGGGCGAGCCATCGCGATCGCGGCTCGCGTGGCCCGGCCGGCGGCTGCGCTGGTGATCATCGTGGCCGGGCTGCTGCTCCTGGGGATCACGCTCCAGGACCATGAGATGGTGGACCTCGCCTGGCTTCGCTCGCTGCAAGAGGCGCTGCTGCCCGATCCGACGGGCGGGAGCCGGTAGGCGGGAGGCGGGGGGCGGGCGGAGCACCCCGGCTTCAGCCTTCAGCCTTTCGTCCCGCGCCGCTCGTACGTTCCGACCACCTCGCCCTCGGCCAGAACCTTGCCCTTCATGGCCTTCGCCAGCGCGGCCCTGGTGGCGCCGGCCGGCAGGTCCAGCGGCGCGGAGAGCGCGTAGACGCGGAAGCGGTAGTGGTGCGCCCCACTGCCGGCCGGGGGTTGCGGCCCGCGGTAGCCGATGTTGTTGGAGGGCCAGCTGTTGCGCCCCTGGAGCGCGCCGCCCAGCGCCGGCAGGCTCTGGTCGCGGGCCACGCCTTCGGGCAGCGCTGAGAGCGTCGCCGGCAGTTTGTACACCACCCAGTGCGCCCAGGGATCGGCGCCTGGAGCGTCGGGGTCGTCGCAGGTGAGCGCGAACTCCCGCGTGCCCGCCGGCGCGCCCGACCAGCGCAGGGCGGGCGAGAGGTCTTCACCGTCGCCCGTGTGGCGGCGGGGTAGCGGCTGACCGTTCTTGAACGCGTCAGACTCGACCACCAGGGGGGCCATGGTGTTCTCTCCTTTCAGATCAGGTTCGCTGGGCGCAGGTTGCTGGCCGTCGCTGGAACAGGCGGCGAGCGCCAGCGCCAGCGGCCACGCCAGCGCCAACGCCAACGCTCCGGATGGCGTCGGGCGAGCAGACGGGCGCGCGGTGACGGGTTTCAGGGTCATGGGCGCCTCCCACGGCAGAGAGTGGCCTTTTCCCGACGGGGCGTCAACGCCAGGGCAGGCGGACGGTGAAAAGCGCGCCCCGGCCCGGCGCGTCGCCGACGGTGACGGCGCCGGCGTGCGCGGTGACGATGCGACTGACGATCGCCAGCCCCAGCCCGGTGCCGCCCGGCCGGCGGGAGAAGAAGGGGTAGAAGACCTGCGAGCGGATCTCGGCCGGGACGCCCTCGCCTTCGTCGGACACTTCGAGCACACAGACGGGGGTGGGGGTCTCTTCGCGGCGCAGGCGCACCAGCACCCGCCCGCCCGCGGGGCTGTGTTGCACGGCGTTGGAGACGAGGTTGAGCAGCACCTGCCGCAGCATGGCGGGATCGGCGCGGAGGGAGAGGGTGTCATCGCCTTCGACGCGCACCCGCGCGCCGCGCTGGGCGATCTCGGCGGCCAGGAGCGCGGCGGCGTCGCGCGCCAGGGCGGCGGGCGAGCACGGCTCGAAGACCGGGCGCGGCACGTGGGTGAAGTCGAGCAGTTCCTGCACCACGTGGTTCAAGTGGCGCGCGGCGTCGCCGATCTTCGCGGCGATGCGCCTCACGTTGGCCGATCCCTCCTGGTCGCGCTCCAAGAGGCTCGCCCACAGTTGGATGCCGCCCAGCGGGTTGCGGATCTCGTGCGCCACGCCGGCGGCCATGGCGCCCAGTTCCTCGAGCCGGGTCTTGCGCTGGATCTGCTCGTCTTTCTCGCGGATCTGCTGGAGGTAGCGAGCCTCCAGTTCGCGCCACTGTTCCAGCGTGCGGCCATACTGGTCGATGACCCGCAGCAGGTCGTCGAGCAGTTGCTCGGTGCGGGCGTGGTCGGCGGCCGGCGCCTCCCCGCCGCCGGCGGCGGCCCCTATGGCCGCGGCCATCGCGGCCGCGGTGGCGGCCAAGGCGGAGACGCCGCCGCTTTCCAGCCCGGGGCCAATGGCGACCGCAGCCGCGGCCGTGGCCGGGGCGTCAGGCTCGGTCGGCGCGGAAGGGTGGGGATGGGGCTGTGGCGACGCCACCAGACGTGTCTCCCCCCGCGGCGTCGCGCCCACCGCCGCCTGTCCCAGCCCGCCCTGGGGCTTTCAGGCGGGCAGCAGGTCGGCGACCGCGGCTTTCTCTTCTTCCAGTTCCTTGATGGTGGCGGCGATCTTCTGGCGGGCGAAGTCGCCATGTTTCAGACCGGGAACGATCTTCCAGAACCTGCCGTCGCTGGTGATGGGGTAGGAGAAGACCAGCCCCTTGGGCACGTCGTACGATCCGTCGGAGACCACGGCGGCGCTGAACCAATCCCCCGGCGCCGTGGGGCGCAGGACGTTGCGGAGGTGGTCGATGGCCGCGTTCGCCGCGCTGGCGGCGCTGCTCGCGCCGCGGGCGTCGATGACGGCCGCGCCGCGCTTCTGCACGGTGGTGAGGAAGGTGGTCTTGAGCCAGGCCTCATCCGTGATCACCTGCGTGACCGGCTCGCCGCGGACGCGGGCGTTGGCGAAGTCGGGGTACTGCGTGGTCGAGTGGTTGCCCCAGATGGTCATGTTGGTCACGGCCGCCACCGGCACGCCGGCCTTGATCGCCAGTTGCGCCCGCGCGCGGTTGTGGTCCAGCGCCGTCATCGCGAACCAGCGGTCGTCGGGGATCGACGGCGCGGAGCGCCGCGCGATCAGACAGTTCGTGTTGCACGGGTTCCCCACCACCAGAACCCGCGCGTCTTTCGCCGCCACCTTGGCGATGGCCTTCCCCTGCCCGGTGAAGATCGGCCCGTTCACCCGGATGAGGTCTTTGCGCTCCATCCCCTGCTTGCGCGGCACCGACCCCACCAGCAGCGCCCAGTTCGCCCCGTTGAAGGCCTCCTCCAGGTCCGCCGTGGCCACCGTGCCAGCCAGCAGCGGGAAGGCGCAGTCGTCCAGTTCCATCACCGTGCCCTTGAGGCGGTCGAGCACCTCCTTGATCTCCAGCATCTGAAGAATCACCGGCTGATCGGGACCGAACACTTCGCCCGTCACGAGGCGGAAGAGCAGCGAGTAGCCGATCTGGCCGGCGGCGCCGGTGACCGTGACGCGAATGGGGGCCTTCATGGCGCTGACCTCATAAGAAGAGGAAGATGAAAAACGAGGACCACGTCGGTGGCGATAAATTCGCGCAATCCGGAGCGCCAAGCAATGGGAAACCGGGGATGCGGATTGATTGCGTGCGGCTTGCAGACTCACCGCGGAGACGCGCTCACCGCAGAGACGCAGAGAACGCAGAGCAGCGCAGAGCAGCGCAGTCCAGAGCAGTCCAGAGCAGTCCAGAGCAGAGCAGATCTGTGCAGCGCATCTCTCCGCGTTCTCCGCGCCTCGGCGGTGAATTTTTCCCGCCGCGCCCGAATCCTGTCGCCCCCAGGCGGACAATGGGACGCGAGGAAGGCACGGCGGGGAGCGCACGGCGCCCCACAATCGCCAAGAACCGGGAGCGT
>JACQVU010000221.1 GCA_016209585.1 Planctomycetota bacterium | reverse complement strand
GGCCCCGCCCCACCCCGCGGCCTGACGGCGGAGGCCGGTTTCCGGCTACGCCTCGCAAGTGTGGGCAAGCGCCCCAAGGTCGCCTTCCCCTTTCCCCTGGCGCGCGCGGCCGCTACCATGAGGGGCGCTGTGGTGGTCAACTACCCGGTCGGGGGGCTTCGCATGGTCGCTCGTTATTCCTTGACGCCGTGGGGCCGGGCCGCGCGGCGGGGCGCGCTGGCGGCGGCGGCGCTCCTGGTCGTCAACCTCTCCGCGTATGGGCAGAAGGGCGGGAACCGGGAGGACGACACCTCCCCCTTGGGCGGCCTGGGCGTGGCCGGCAGGAACATGTCCGCCGCCGAGGCGGCGCCCTACGGCGCGCCGGCCGGGCAGGGCGGGTTCGGGGTCTGGGCGGTGAACGAGAAAGACCTTGGCGCGGCCTCCGGCCTCAGGCGGGGCGACATCATCGTGGCGGTGAACAAGCAGCCGGTGTCGGGGGTGGGCGACGGGGCCTTGGCCATCGAGGCCGAGATCGAGAAGGCCGAAGAGAGCGGCGGCGTGCTCGAATGCCAGGTGATCGACACCGACAAGAAGTCCCGCGCGGTCAAGGTGAAGACCGCGAAACTCGGCAAGATGGGCGCCACCCCGAAGGAGTGCGCCAAGACCAAGGCCGTGATCGCCCGGGGCCTTTCGTGGCTGGCTGACGCCCAGCAGTCCGACGGCTCCTACCGCAACGCCACCAACCTGGGGGGCAACGACGCCCGGGTGGTGATGTCGTCGCTGGCCGGGTTGTGCTTCATCGGCGCGGGCAACACGCCCACCAGGGGGCCGTACGCGCAGAACGTTCAGAAGTGCATGGAGTACGTGTTGAAGACGGTCGGCCAGAAAGAGGCCGGCGGGTTCGGCGGCATGGGGGGGATGGGCGGCGGCAACTGGAACCAGGAGAACTGGCAACTGGCCTACGCGCCCATCTTCCTCTCGGAACTGGCCCACCACCACCAGGACACGCGGCTGCTGGGCAAAGTTAAGGAGATCATCGACAAACTGATCGCCAACCAGGAGGCGTCCGGGGGGTGGGCCCACGGGCCGGGCGGGCCGAACGCGCTGGGGTACGTGGAACTGGAGATCGTGAGCAACTGGGCCTTGTCGGGTATCGGCATGGCCAAGGCGCACGGCATCAAGGTGCCCGACGCCCCGCTCGGCAAGGCGCTCGACTGGATCGAGGCCACCTCGCCCGGCGACGGCGGCGTGGGCTATTCCACGCGCCCCGGCCAGGTCTTCGGCGACCCCGGCCGCACCGCTGGCGCCATCTTCGCCATCACGCGGCTGGACGGTGAATCGTGGGGCTTCTTTCCCAAGATGAAGACCTACTACTCCAAGAACTACAAGGATCTGGCTGAGGGCCACGTCTCGCCGGTGATGCACGTTCTGCAGGGCGCGTTGGCGTCACACGCCATGGGGGCCGCGGAATATAAGAAATGGTGGGACGCCTACCGGGGCTACATCATGGTCAGCCGCTGGAGCGACGGGTCGCTGCTGTCGCGGCCCTCGAAAGAGAGCCTTCAGATGGGCCGCGCCACCGACCTCGACATGGGCGCCTGCTGGACCACCCCCAACCTCCTGCTTGCCATGTTGCTCGACGCGGGCAACTTCAAGGGGCTGGTCGGCAAGCCGAAGAAGGCGGGCGGCGGCAAGCCCGACGCGCCAGTCGCGCCGGAGAAGAAGGCGCCGCAGGTGACGCAGGGGAAGCGGGGGTAGGGGGGGGAGATGTATGCCATTGAGGCTTCAGCCCGAACTTCCGCCGTTGCGCGAGGACGCTGAAGGCGGGCTCCGCAGATTCCCGGAAATCCCTTGAACCCCGCCGGGGAGCGCGGATATGAAGGGGTCAGCGCGGCGGGGGCGTCCGCCGCGCGCTGACGCGGGGTGGAGCAGTCTGGTAGCTCGTCGGGCTCATAACCCGAAGGTCGTCGGTTCAAATCCGGCCCCCGCAATAAGGCAAGTTGTCAGTTGTCAGTTGTCAGTGGCGCGGATCGGTCCGATCAGCCGGATCCGTCCGATCCCTCGTCCCGCGCCCCTCGTCCCGCCCTTTTGCTAACGCCGGCCTTCCGGATGGGGCAGCGCGGAAGAGAACCAACCAGCCAGGAAGCGCACGTTCGACGGGCAGAGCGCCGCCGCGCGACGCGCATGCCGCCCGGCGAGGCGGTGGTCGCCAGCCTGGGCCGCATGGCGGGCGAGATTGTAGTGGTACTTGGCCACGCGCCGGCGCACCACGCCGGCGGCCTCCGGCGTCAGGTCGGCCCGCCCCTGCCAGCGGCGATAGACCTCCAGGATTTCCTCCGTATATCGCCGCGGGGCGGAGCGCGTCCGGGAGGCGTTGCCCTGGTAGACGCGGTAGAGCACCAGCCGTTCGTCGAGATAGAGGGCCGGCGCGGCATGGGCCACCCGCAGGTGGAAGTCGAGATCGTCGGCCAAGGCCAGCGCCGGGTCGAAGCCGCCCACGCGGTCGATCACCGTTCGCCGCGCCACCGCGGAGGAGGTGAGCACGAAGACCTTGCGCAGCATCGGCAGGAAGATGTCGCCGGAATACCCTCGTCGCGGCCGCTCCTTGAACACCCGGCCATCCTCGCCGAACAGGCCGTAGCGGGTGTAGCACAGCCCCGCCGCCGGATCGCCCTCCAGCGCCTCCACCTGGCGCGACAGTTTGTGCGGCAGCCAGAGGTCGTCGTGATCGCAGAAGGCCACGTAGCGGCCGCGCGCCGCCTCCAGCCCGCTGTTCTTGGCGCGCGCGATCCCGCCGTTCTCCCGCGACACCACCCGCGTCCGGGGGTCGCCGGCGCACCGCGCGCGCAGCAGGTCGGCGGTGGCGTCGGTGGAGCCGTCGTCCACCACGATCAGTTCGAAGTCCTTGAACGTCTGCGCGAGAATGGCGTCCAGCGTGGCCGGCAGCAGCGACGCCCGGTTGTAGGTCGGCACCACCACGCTGACCAGGGGGGCCGAGTCCGTCACGGCGCGATCACCCCTCCCGCGGCAGCGGCGGGGGAACCGGCGGGCGGCCCACGGGGCGATACTCCGCGCCAGCCGACGAATTGAGGAACTCGGCCACGGCCTGGGCCACGGCCGGGTCGAGGCCGTGGCGGGGGGCGGCGGCGCACTCGAACCAGTCGCGCACCGCGGGGGTGACGCGGCCCGCGGCGGCCAGCAGGTCGTCGCCGCGGATAGGGGTGACGCCGGCGCCCTGCGTCAGGGAGCGGCGCAGCGCGATGCCCGCCGCCTCCTCGCACAGGGCGTGGAGGTCGGCGCCGGAGAAGGCCGGCGTCGCGGTGGCCACGGCGGCGAAGTCCACCGCCTCCATCGGCCGGCCGCGCATGGAAAGACGCAGAATGGCCTCGCGATCTAATGGGCCGGGCGGCGACACGAAGAGCCGCCGCGCCAGGCGGCCGGGGCGCAGGAAGGCCGGGTCGATGTCCCACGGCGTGCTGGTGGCGCCGATGACCAGCACGCCCGACGCTTCCCGCACCGCTTCTTCAATTTCGCAGAGCAGTTGGTTGGTGAGGGCTGAGACCGGCGACCGCTCGCCGGACCGCCGCGCGGCCAGGGCGTCGATCTCGTCGATGAAGAGGATGCTGGGCGCGTTCCGGCGGGCCGCGCGGACCCCCTCATGCAGGCGGAAGTCGCCCTCGCCGTGCCAGACGTCGAACACCTGGGAGATGTCGACGGCATAGAACCCGCACGGCGCTTCCCCGGACAGCGCCCGCGCGAAAAGCGTCTTGCCGCAGCCGGGCGGCCCGTACAAGAGCGCGCCCCCGCCCAACCCCTTCTTGTAGGGGCGGAACAGTTCCGGGCGGGCGATGGGGAACAGGAACTCCGCCCGCACCGCTTCCTTCAACGCGGCCAAGCCGCCGACGTCGTTGAACGTCAGGCCGAACCGGCGGGGCGTCGCCTCCACCGGCCGGTTCTCGGCGTCATCCTCGTCCGCCTCTCCCTCTCCGTCTCCCTCTTCACCGCGCCAGGCGTCCGCGTCCGGCGGCGTGAAGGCGCCCGCGCCCTCCTCCTCGCGCGCGGCCCGCGCCTCGCCGGGGCCCGCGCCAAAAGTCCCGCCTCCGCCCGGCGCGGGATCGGCGGCCTCGGCCGGGTCGGCGAGGCGCGCGGTCGGGCCGAGAATGCCGTAGACCGCGCCCTCAAAGTGGGGGTCGCGGAACTCGGGGTTCAACACCACGGCACGGTTGTACCAGCGCGCCGCCTCCTCGATCTGGTCGCGCCGTAACAGCACGTCGGCCAGCTGGCGGTGGGGGAAAGGGTCTTTCGGCGCCAGGCGAACCGCCGCGCGGTAGGCGCACTCGGCCGCCGCGAAGTTCTGCCGGCCAGCCTCCGCCAGACCGAGGAGCACGTGGGCCTCGCGGTCGTCGGGGTCCAGCGCGATCGCCCGGCGCAGCAGGTCCGCGGCTTCGTCCAGCGCGCCCCGGTCCACCAGCAGCGACGCCAGATGCACCGCCAGCGGAACGTTTTCGGGCGTGGCCGCCAGCGCGGAACGGAGGGCTTCGATGGTGCGCTCGCGCATTCTCTTGAACCTGTCCTTCTCCACCTTTCGGCCACAGAAGGCACGCAATTCACAAGATATATTTCTTAGATCCACGAGCGGTCCAGCCTCGCGCGGACAGGGGTCACTATCCGTCAACAACCTCCCGAAATCAAGGAGAGGGTCGCGCCGCGGCCGAGACAATCCGGCGCGATGTGACCGCGCGATAGATGGGCGCAGCCTCTCCCGCCTCCGCCCCGCGCTGGCGGTTGAACGGCGCCAGCGCCCAGTCGGTAACGAAGGGCAGGCGCCCGTCCAACTCGGCCCGGAAAGAGAGCGCCGCCCGCGCCAGGGCGTGGTCGGCCGGCGCCAACGGCGTCAGGTCCAGCGTGCCCGGATAGCGCCTGAAGTTGGCCGCGAAACGGTCTTCCACGAAGGTCAGTTCCTCGCAACATCCCCGCCCCACCCGCCGGCTCTCGGCGAACATCCGCGGAAGCCCCTCGGGAAAGGGCGCCGCCGCCACCGGCAGCCCGGTGAACTCCCGGGTGACGCCGGCGCACCGCCCGCAGCGCTGGACGGCGAGCGTGCTGGCGTCGAAGTCCAGCGCTTCCACCCGGCGGTCGAAAACCACGCGAAACCACCGCCCCGCCTCCCGCGCCGCCGCGGAGGAGGCGGCTGGTTCCGGCCCGTCCGTCGCCGCGCGCCCGCCGGCCTGCACCGGCACGCGCGTGGAATCCGGCAGGTTGAGGTTGCCGCTCACCAGCAGCGTGCCGGCCCGGGAGACGATCCGCCCGCCGGAGGTGGTGGCCAGCCGCACCGGCCGGTCGACCGGCAGGATGCCCGGCCGGCGGCACAGCGGGCAGGGGGGCGGCGCGAAGTCGGACGCCGGGTTTCCGTGGTCAAAGGTGTGGCGCGTGGCCAGCAGCCACCAGGCGAACAGCCCCGGCGGGAACTCGCCGGGGGGGTCGATATAGAAACGCAAGGCCCACCACGCGAGCCGACACGCTTGAAGGTAGTCAAGGGCCGGGCGCGGGTCTTTCTCTTCGACGTGCTTGAGCCACAGGCTCCGCCCCATCACCGCGCCGAAGGGCTTGAGGAAGTCGCGCTCCTCCCCGGTGAGCGGGCGGTCGAAGTTCAGATCGGCGTCGAGATGCATGGAACTCGATCATACACCAGCGGCGCCGGTTCGCATGGTGCGCTGGGT
>JACQVU010000220.1 GCA_016209585.1 Planctomycetota bacterium | reverse complement strand
ACCACCGAGAGCGGCTGCCGTTCGCCGGCGTGGCGCCGGGCTTCCGGCCACTGCCGCCGGACAACGTGTGGGATGACCTCACCGGCGCCGCGATCACCGATCTCGAACGCCGCGCCGCGCTCGCGCCCATCTCCCCAACGCCCGCCGCGCCGCCCGGCGCATGGCTGATGGCGATCGGCCGCGCCGCCACCATCTCCGGCGTGACGCTGGCTGGGGGGGCAGCCGCCTGTCAAGCCCTGCGGCCGGAGCAGTTGGAGCGGCTGGCCCTCTTGGCGCCGCCGGCCTTCTTCCTGCTCGCGGCCCTGCTCGCGCCGTTCCTGTCGCCGCGCGCGGCGGGGCGCTGAGAGCCTATGGTGGTCGGCCACATCAACCGCGTGGAGATCGCCGGCACGCTGGTGGCGTTCAAGACCTCAGGCGATGCAAGTTCGGACATGCGGCGCCCGCCCGCCGGTCCCCAGCCATTTTTCCAGTGGCGGCGGGCGGGGCCGTCGCTACAATCTCCGGTTCTCGCCGGCTGGGCGCGGTGACCTGGAGCGGCGGCGGCTGAAGGAAGAAGGGAAGCGATGCCGAACCTGAGAGCGTCCGCGAAGAAGGTGCGCCAGGCCGAGAAGCACGCGATTCATAACCGCAGCATCCGTTCGGCGACCCGCACGCACGTGCGCCGGTTCATCGAGGCGGCGCAGGGCGCCGACGTGGAGAAGGCGCGGGGCGAACTGGCGCTGGCGTTCAAGCGCCTCGACAAGACCGCGAAAACCCACATCTTCCACCGGAACTTCGTTCGCCGGAAGAAGTCGGCGCTGCAGCGCAAGTTCAACGAGATGATCAAGCGCGGCGCCGTGCCAGCCCCCGCCCCCGCGGCGACCTGAGGGCTGGCCGCCACCACCGAGTTTCACTCCCCGCCGCCGGCGCCGGGCGCGCCGCTGTACGCGGTTCGCGCGGGCGAGCGCGCGCCAAGCCGTCGCGCCGGCGCGGGCTGGAGAGCCTCCGGCTGGGGCGGAGCAGCCAGGAAGAGTTCGCGCCCCACCACGGCCGCGACGGCGCGCACGGAGCGCAGGAGGCGCTCGAACTGGTCGAACGTCAGGCTTTGCGCGCCGTCGGAGAGGGCCTGTTCGGGATCGGGGTGCACTTCGACGAGCAGGCCGTCGGCCCCCGCGGCCACGGCCGCGAGCGCCATGGGGGTGACGAAGTCGCGCGCGCCGGTGCCGTGGCTGGGGTCCACCAGCACCGGCAGGTGGGTCAGGCGGCGCAGCGCGGGCAGCGCGTTGAGGTCCAGGGGGTTGCGGGTGCTGGTCTCGAACGTGCGGATGCCGCGCTCGCAGAGCAGCACCTGGTTGTTCCCGCCGGCGAGCAGGTACTCGGCGCTCATGAGCCATTCGTCGAGGGTGGCGGCCGGCCCGCGTTTGAGCAGCACGGGCCGCTGGACCTCGGCGCACGCCTTCAGCAGATCGTAATTCTGCATGTTGCGGGCGCCGATCTGCAGCACGTCGGCGTGGCGAGCCACCAGGGCCACCTTCCCGGGCGCCATGACCTCCGTCACCACCGCCAGCCCGTGCCGCTCGCGGGCTTCGGCCAGGATCTCCAGCCCGGCCTCGCCCAGCCCCTGGAAGGCGTAGGGGCTGGAGCGCGGCTTGTAGGCCCCGCCCCGGATCATGGTCACGCCCAGCGACGCCAGCCGCGCGGCGGTGTCGAGGAACATGCGGCGGTTCTCGACGGCGCAAGGTCCGGCGATGCAGGCGATGGCCGCCGCGCCGAAAGTGGTTCGGCCCACGGTCACGGGCGAGCGCGGCCGGGCCTCGATGCTCGCCAGTTTGTAAGGCTTGCTGACGCGGAGCGCGTCCAGCACCCCCGGCAAGGGCAGCATCTCCTCGCGGGAGAGGCGCGGCTCGCCGAGCACCACTAGCAGCGTGCGCTCGTCGCCGGTCACGCGGCGGCTCTGGCCGCCGGACTCGTAGACGCGGCGCTCGACAGCCGCGACCTGGGCCTCGCTGGCGTCTTTCCGAAGAACGATGATCATGCGCGCGCCGCTTCGAGATGCCGGTCCGGAGCGCGAACCCCGACCGTGGAACTATGTCATCGCCGGGCCGCAAATGCAATTCTTCTGACGGGACGCGCGATGGCCGGGGCGACAACTTTGACTTTGACAATTTCGCGCGTGGCCGATAGCATCCCACCATCGCGCTCGTGGCTGTTGGTCCGTTCTCCCTCCTCCCGGCATCCCGTCGCCCGGCCCTTTCGCCAGATGATCAACAACGCGGAGATGCGCTTCGCCGACCTCGTCGTGCAGCGGCGGATCGTCCCTTTCCAGGCGGTCTACGAGGCGCTCAAAAAAGTCGAGGCGGACGCGGCGCGGACGGCCACGTTGCTCGCCGCCCTCAAGGAGGGCGGGGGCCTGGGCGGCGAGCAGATGGAGAAACTGGAGGCTTTCTCGGAGTACTACGAGGTGAACCGCGAGGCCCAGCGGTTCGGCAAGGTCGCCGTCCGGAACAACCTGCTCACCAAACAGCAGGTGCGGGAGATCCTGCAGATTCAGAAGGACGAGTTCGAGAAAGGCGCCAAGCCATCCCACATCGGCAAGATCGCCGTCAACCGCAAGTGGCTCGATCCGAAACACGTCCGCTCCCTTCAGGACGCGCTCGTCAAGATCGACAACTTCGAGGCCGGCAAGGGCGACTGGAAGCCGCTCCCCTCCTCCCGCAAGCCCCCCGCCACCGACGACGCCGACGGCGGCATCCAGGTGGAGATTGACCAGAGCGTCATCGATGCCGACCTCGCCATCGACGGCCTGGATGAAGAGTTCGACCGCGAACTCCGGACGGCTGAGATCGATGAGGAGATTGAGGTGGAAGGAGACGGCGCCGACGCCGGCGCGGGGGCAGCCGCGCCGGAGGCCGCCTCCGTCAAGAAACGCATGCTGGACCAGGCGGGCGGGGACGACGAAGACCTTCCCGACGAGCGCCCAGCCAAAAACCCCAGCGACGTGGGCGACAAGCCCAAGTACCGCCGCGCGCCGCCCTCCGGCCCGCGCAGCGTGCCCAAGCCGGCCGCGGGCGCGGCGAAGGCCGTTATCCCCGACGCGCCGCCTCCCCCGCCGGACGCCGCGGAAGACGACGAAGAAGACGACGGCGCGGAGGGAGAGGAAGAGGCGTCCGCCACCAGGAAGAAACCGGCGCCGACGGACAAGGCGTCAGCGGGCAAGGCCGACGCCGGCAAGCCCGGCGCCGACGCCGATGATGGTGACGAGGACGACGACGATCTGGACGAAGACGAGGAAGAGGAGGAGGAGGACGACGACGCGGACGAGGACGAGGACGGCACGGAGGAGGACGAAGACGAATCCGACGACGACGAGGAAGAAGACGACGACGGGGAGGAGAAGAAAAGCGCCAAGCCGGCGGCGGCCAAGTCGGCCGGCGACGACATCGACAAGACCGTTCCCCTCGCGGGCGCCGCGGCCGGGGCCGCGGACGAGGAAGACGGCGAGGAGGAGGACGAGGACGAGGAGGATGAGGAGAAAGACGAGAAGACCGGCGATCATGATGGTGACACCGGCGAGGATGACGCCGAGGGCGGTGGCGACAAGTCCGGAAAGAAGGCCAAGGCGCCGCCCAAGGGCGCGCCGGCTGGCAGGAAAGGCGCGGGGAAGGTCGCGCCGGGCAAGGGCGGGAAGGGATCGGACGATGAAGATGAGGAGGAAGAGGAGAGCGAGGAGGGCGACGAGGGCGCGGAGGCGACCGCGAAGGACGCGAAAGCGAAGGCCAAGGACAAGCCCGGCGCTGGCGCCAAGAGCGGCCGCGCCAAGCCGAGTAGCTCGCGGCGGGGGAAACCGGCGGCTGACGCCGGCAAGCCTGAAAAGAAGAAGGGGTTCTTCGGGCGGCTGTTCGGCGGTCGGGACAAGCCGGCCGCCGCGGAGAAGGGAGAGAAGGATAAGAAGGGGAAGGGCGGCTCGGCACGCTCCCCCAAGAAGGATGAGGCCGTAGACGACGACGCGGGCGACGACGCCGGGGACTCCGTCGGCGACTCGGCGGGGGAGGGCGACGCGCCCTCGAAGGGCGGCAAAGACGCGGGCAAGGAGAGCGGCGCGAAGTCCAGGAAGAACAAGAAGAAGTAGGTTTTACAGTCCGTTAGTTTTCAGTTTTCAGTTTTCAGCTGTCAGCGACCTGAGCGCACTCCGCCTGACAACTGACAACTGGTCGCTGACAACGGATCCATGACTTTACCGACGGGCCGTCAAAGGCCGCTGGGTGGCGTTGGTGATGGCCGCCAGTTATTTCATCGCGGACCTGCATTTGTCGTCCGCGACGCCCGCGCGCCTGGGTTTGCTGGAGAGGCTGGTGGCGGAGATTGCCGCCGGCGAAACGTTGTACATCCTGGGTGATCTTTTCGACCGCTTCGCCGGGCGTTCCGCGTGGAATACGCCCGAAGTCCGGCAGGTGGTCACGGTGTTGCGCGCGGCGCGCGGGCGGGGCGTGGGGCTGTTCTTTCTGCCCGGAAACCGCGACTTTCAGGCCACCCGTTTCTTCGCGCGCGATCTCGGCGCCCAGACCGCGACCGACTTCGTGGCGCGCGGTTTCGGATCGCGCCGCGCCTACCTCACCCACGGCGACCTCTTGTGCACCGCCGATCTCGCCTACCAGCGTTTCCGGCGCGTGATCCGCGGCCGCCTGGTGGCGCGCTTGGCCGACGCCGTGCCGGCCGCGCTCGCCCGCGCCGCCGCCGCCGGCCTGCGGGCCACGTCGCGCCGGGCGGTGGCCGAGAAGCCGCCCGAGGCGCTGCGCCTCACCGCCGGCGGGTTGCGCCGCGCCTTCGACGCCGGGTGCGACGTGGTGGTGTGCGGCCACGTGCATCGCCTGGGGCACTTTCGCGGCGTGGTGGACGGCGCGCGCCGCGACCTGTACGTGCTCGGGGAATGGCGCGACGGCGGCAACTACCTGCGCCACGACGGCGCCGACGGCTGGACGTTCGGCGATCTTCGCCCGTGACGCCTCACGCCGGCGCGCGCGCCGGCGGCTCGCCGCCGTTCACTTGGGCGTGCCGCGCCTCGATGGCCGATCGGGTGGCCGCGACGGCGGCGTCGAGGTCGTCGTTGACCACGAAGGCATGGAAGAAAGCCGCGCGGGCCAGTTCCTCGCGGTAGCGCGCGACGCGGCCGGGAATGAGCGTCTCAGCCTCGCCACGGCCGCGAAGCCGGCTGATGAGCGTCTCCTCGGACGGGGGTTTGAGGAAGATGAACGCGGCGTCATACCCCAACCGCCGGACCTGCTCGGCGCCGCCTATGTCGATGTCCAGGAGCATGACGGCGCCGCCCTTCAGCGCCGCCTCCAGCGGGGCCTTGGGAGTGCCGTACAGGTTGTCAAACACCCGCGCCCACTCCAGCAGTTCCCCGCCGGCGATCATCTGCTCGAAGCGGGGGCGGGTCACGAAGTGATAGTGCTCGCCTTCGCGTTCGTAGGGGCGGGGCGCGCGGGTCGTGCAAGAGACCGACCAGCGATACAGCGGATCGGCCCGGAGCCGCTGGCAGATCGTCGTCTTGCCGACGCCGCTCGGCCCCGCGATCACCGCGACCAGACCCTTGGAGAGCGGGCGCATGCGGGCGCCTCTTGGGGGAAACCGCGGCTCGCGGGAGGACGGCCGCCTCCCGCGCGGCCGCTACTCAACATTCTGCGCCTGTTCCTTGATCCGTTCAATCTCGACCTTCATGTCCACCACCAGCGCCGCCACCCGCGCGTCGGGCGACTTGCTGCCGATGGTGTTCGCCTCCCGCAGCATCTCCTGGCCGATGAAGTCCAGCCGCCGCCCGGCGTCGCCGCCGGAGCCCGGTGCGCCGCCGGCCAGCAACGCGCGCAGGGCGGCCAGATGATGCGAGAGGCGCACGATCTCTTCGGAGATGTCGCAACGGTCGGCGCACTGGGCCGCCTCCCGCGCCAGGTCGGCGGCCTCCAGCGCGACGTTCGCGCCCTCCAGCAGCGTCTTCATCCGGGCCGCGAAGCGGTCGCGCCACAGCGGCGCGATCTCCGGCGCGATCGCCTCCACCTGCGCCAGTTTCGCCTCCAGCGCGCCCGCGCGCCGGAGCAGGTCCGCGGCCAGGGCTTGCCCTTCCCGCTCGCGCATGGCGGTCAACGCGGCGCACGCCTCGCGGACGCACGCGGCCACGGCCGTGGCGAGATCGGCGCGCGGCCGGCCTTCCGGCTCCGCCTGCTCCACGGCGCCCGGCAGCGCCAGGATGTCGGCGAGCCGCACCTCCGCGACGCCGGGCAGGTCGGCGATCTGCGCCCGAAACGCCCGCACCCGATCCGGGTTGATGCGCCACGTCGCCTCCAGCGCCGGAGCGCGAAGCCGCACGCCCAGCGTGACGGAGCCGCGGGCCACGGCCTCCCGCACCAGCCGCTCCAGGTCTACCTGCTGCGCGTTCAACGCTTCCGGCAGGCGGCTGAAGATCTTCAGATAACGGTTGTTGACCGACGTGACCTCGGCTGTCACCTCGAAGCCGGCGCCAGATCGCGAGGCGCTTCCATACCCGGTCATGCCGCGTATGCCCGACGCGGCGCAGCCGCTTGCCGCCTGCGGTTCGCCCGCCTCCGGCGCTCCCGCCGGGCGGGGGCGAGGGGAGGCGCGCCTCGTGGGCGGCCGGCTCATTCCGGGACCGACGGGGCATCGCCGGCCGGCGCGCCATCGCCCGGTCCACCATCCGGCTCCGACGCCGGAAGATCCGGGATTGACGCCGGCGGCTCGCCCGGCGGCGCCGCGGGTTCCCCTTCCGGACGGGCCGGTTCGCCCGGCGCGGCCACGACACCGGCCCCCGGCCCGGCGCCGGCCGGCGGCTGGATCGCGGGCGCGCCGATGCCGGGCTTCTCCGGCAGGCCGCTGGTGGCCTCGTCGCGCCGGTACTTGCAGGAGATCAGCAGGCAGCAAACGAGGATGATGACGCCGAAGGCGCGGATGATCTTGTCGATGGGCTTGGTCATTTTCACGCCGAACGCCCCGGCCCCCCCCGCGCCGCCGAAGGCCGCGGCCAGCCCCTCTCCCTCGCCGGGGCGGATGAGGATCAGCCCCACCACCGCCACGCAGGCGAAGAAGAAGGCGATCCAGCAGACGTAGATGAGGCCGTCCCAGAGAAGGCCGAGAAACCAGCCCTCTTCCAGGAGCAGCGCCGCCACTCCCGCGTTGATCGTCGCGTCCATCTCGTTGTCGTTCCCTTTCCTTGGAACCCGCCAGCCTCACCGCCGCGCCGCCGTCACGATGGCCGCGAAAGCGGCGGCGGCGAGCGACGCCCCGCCCACCAACGCGCCATCGACGTCCGGCATCGCCATGAGCGCGGCGGCGTTCTCCGGCTTCACGCTGCCGCCGTACTGCACGCGAACCTCTCCCGCGGTCTCCGCGCTGAAACGGCCGGCGAGCCACCGGCGCACGAAGGCATGGGCCTCCTGCGCCGTCTCTGGCGTCGCCGTCTTTCCAGTCCCTATCGCCCACACCGGCTCGTAGGCCAGCACGGTGCGAACCAGTTCCTCCGACGACAGACCGGCCAGCGACCCGGAGAGTTGCCCGCCCAGCACCGCTTCCGTCCGCCCGGATTCGCGCTCGGCGAGCGTCTCGCCGATGCACAAAACGGGCCGCATCCCGGCCGCCAGCGCGGCCTTCAGTTTTCGGTTGAGCAGGGCGTCGTCTTCCGGCGCGCCGCCCTCGAAGTGGCGCCGCTCCGAGTGGCCCAGCAGCGCCCACGCCGCGCCGGCGTCGAGGATCATCGTCGGTGACACCTCGCCCGTGTAGGCCCCCGAAGCCGCGAAATGCGCGTTCTGCGCCCCCACCCCCACCGCCGTGCCCTTCAGTTCCTCCACCACGGCCACGAGATGGACGGCTGGCGGGAAGACCACGATCTCCGCCCCCGCGGCCGGCTGACGGCCAAGACGCGCGGCCAGCGCCCGCGCGAGATCGCGCGCGGCTTGCAGCGTGCCGTGCATCTTCCAGTTTCCACCGACCACCGGGCGTCTCATGCGCGCTCCATGCCCACCCCCCCAGCCTGCCCGCCACAAAAGAGGGGAAATTATTGTCCATAGCGCCCGGCGGGCGGCAACGAAAAAAACACCCGTGGAAGCGGCTACCGCGCGAAGACGCGCCTCAGGGGGTCGCGAACAGCGCTTTCGTGCCTGTCGCGGGACGAGGCGCACAAGCGTGCGACGCCAGCCAGGGCCAGGAGACGTCGGCGTCGGGCAGCGCGGTCGCGCCCTTTCGAATGAGCAGCGCGTTGCCCTCGGGCGCGTCTTTCCGGTCGACGACGAACACGGGCGTCGCGCCGCTTCGGAGCGCCTCCACCGCGCCGGCCCAGGTGCCGCCGCTGTTCGCCGCGCTCGACACCACCACGGCGAAGTCGGCGAGCGCGTAGATGACCTTGTTACGCTCCATCGCCGCGCCCACGCTGAAGCCGGCGGCGGGCGATTGAATCGTCACGAGGACCGACCGCGCCTCGTCGTCTCCGAGCGCCCCCGCGCGAACCGCTGATTCGAGCGATTCCGCGAGAACGCCCACGACGGCGCCGCCCGCTTCCCGCGCCCCGCTCATAGCCGCGCTGTCGATCCCCCTCGCCCCGCCCGAAATCAGCGGCTTGTGGCTGCGCGCGGCGAGCGCACCGAGGCGCGCGGCGACCAGCGTCAGGGCATCGCCGGCGTCGCGGGAACCGACCACCGCCAGACCGCCCTCGCCCAAGAGACCGCGCCGCCCCGCGACGAACAGCACGGGCGGCGCGCGGTGGCCGAGTTTCGTGGAAAGCGACTCGGGATAGTCGCCGTCGGTCTCGGTGATCGCCGCGATTCCCATCGCGCGCAGGCGCGCGACTTCCGACTCGACCTCCGGGCCGCGTTCCAGCAGGCGCGCGATCCGCTCGCCTTCAGGCGCGGACACGCCCAGCGATTCGGCGATCGCCGCGGACGCCTTTCCGATCAGCGCGCCTGGCCCGGCGATCCGGGCCGTCGCCATGTGCCGCGAGAGATCCGCCCACTTCGCGGGGGGGAAGGTCTCCGCGCCCGCGCTCTTCGCCACCGCGAGGCGGGAGCAGAGGCAGAGCGTGGCGAGGGCGTCGGGGCTTGGCGTCATGGCGAGGTCTCACCCGTCGATTGTAGATGGCGAGGCGGAGAGGTCCAGCCTCGGCGTGGCGCGGGCGATGGCGAAGGGGTGCACCGGCCCGCTTCCGGCGGAGCGCAGGAGGTAGGCGGCCCAGGTCATCATCCAGCGCGAGTCGACGATGTCGTCCACGAGAAGCACGGGGCGCGAACGCGGCGGCTGCGCGAGCGCCAACGCCGCGCGGGCGGATTCCGCCTGGCGATTCGAGGACTGGCTGGCCTTCTGTTCGGTGCCAGTGTCCCGCGCCTCGAAGACGGCGGCGAACTCCAACCCCAGCGCGTCGGCCAGTCGCTCCGCGAATGATCGCACCAGGTTCGGCCTCCGGAGCGAGGGGATCGACGTGATCCACTCGGGCGGCGGATCCGGCCGCCATTGTTCGCGCACGCACTTCGCCGCGGCCACCACCAGTGTATCGCTGAACCGGCCGTGATCGTATTTCCCGGCCTTGACTTCGCTCCCGTACCCCTCGTCGCCGTACCAGGCGAGAGCGCAGCCCGGTTCCGCGCGATGTTCAGGCTGGATCACGGTGCTCTCGAACCAGCCGGGGGGCCAGCGGCGGCGCGGCTCGACGGCGACGTGCTCGCGGCGCAGGAACTCTTCGGCGGGCCCGAACCGAAGCGCGTCGGGAGGCGCATATCCCTTTCCCTGGCAGTTGGCGCAGACGCCGCAAGGCGCGGTGTCGGGGTCGTCAAGCGCGCGGGTGAGGAAGCGCATGAGGCAGCCCGCGTGGACGAGGTACGCGCGCATCTGATCGCGCTCGAACCGCCGCCGCGTGGTGACGCGGCGCGCCCGTTCCCGGTACGCCTCGGCGTTCCAGACGCCATCGCGGCGCCGCCAGCCGCGGCTCGACTTGTCCGCCACGCCGTCGAATTCGAGCATATCCAGCGCCCGGTCCACGTCGCCAGGTCGCGCGTTCACCCGAACCGCGACGTCGCGCGCGCGAACGCCCGCGTGGTCCGTCTGGGGAAGAGCGGCGAGCGTCGCCGCCATCACGTCGGTCGTCGGGAACGCGGTGTCGATGAAGTAATCCTGTATGGCCGTCTCTTCCGCGCCCGACAGCAGAATCCCGTACGCCCGCTCGATGTCGCGCCCCGCGCGCCCGACCTGCTGATAGTAATGCACCACCGACGGCGGAGTTTGATGGTGAATGACGAAACCCAGATCGGGCTTGTCGAACCCCATGCCCAGCGCCACCGTGGCCGCGAGCGCGTCAACGTCGTCCGCCAGCAACCGCTGCTCGAGGTCGGCTCGCGCTTCAGCGGGAACCTCGGAATGATACGCCATGACCCGAAGGCCGCGGTCCGTCAGAAAGGCCGCGATTCTCTCCGCGGCCGGGATGGTCAGCGCGTAGATGACTCCGGCGTGACCGAGCCGCCGACGAAACGCCGGCACGTTCTCCGCCAGAAACGTGAGCCGCCCCGCCGAAGCCGGGATATCGAGGTTCTGCAACCGCAGTGATGGACGCCCCAAACCGCCGCGTTGCAGCGCCATCGTCGGCCCCAGTTGCTCCAGCACGTCCGCCACCACGCGGTCGTTGGCGGTGGCGGTGACGGCGAGCACGGGGGCGCCGGGATCCAGCGTGCGCGAGAGGCGGGCGATTCGGCGGTAGGCGGTTCGAAAGTCATGGCCCCAATCCGATATGCAGTGCGCCTCGTCCACCACCAGCAGGCCGCGCCCCTCTCGAAACCGGGGAAGCGCCCCCGCCGCGAAGCGGTCATCCACCAACCGTTCGGGCGACACCAGCAAGGCGTCGCAGCCATCCGCGTCAAGCGCGGCGGACACCTCGGCCCACTCCTCGCGATTCGAACTGTTGAGCGTGAACGCCCTCACCCCGATGCGCCGCGCCGATTCCACCTGGTTTCGCATGAGCGCCAGCAGCGGGCTGACGATAAGCGTGAACCCGGCGCCCCGGTCGCGCAGGAGGCGCGTCGCCAGCCAGTAGACCAGGCTCTTGCCCCAGCCGGTTCGCTGCACCAGCAAGAGCCGCCCACGATTCTCCACCAGCGTCAGCGCCGCCTCCCGCTGGCCGGGGCGAAAGCGCGCCGCGGGGCCGAGCATGGCGGCAAGGTGAAGGTCAAGCGGATGGGAAGGCATCACCGCGCGGGGTTTCCAGACCCCGGTCTCCATCAGTTCGCGGCGCGCCCGGCGGCGGGCGCAGGCCCGGCCACCCCTCGTCACGCCCCGCCGGCGCCGCCGCCTTTGGCGCGGCCGTTGCCGTTGCCGTCGCCCTTGCCGTTGTGGCCGGCGCGGCCGTTCCCGTTGCCCTCGGCTCCACCGGCAGGGCCGTGGCCGTTCCCGGAATCAAGCGCCGTTCCCGGCGCCGCGATCCGCCGCGTGGTGGTCTTGCGGCGCCGGCGCTTGGTGATCGAGCGCTTCACGGTCTGTTTGATGAACGCCTTGCGCTTCAGCTGGTAGTCTTCCTGCAGGCGGGCGAGCACCTTCTGTTGAATCTCGCGCGCCGGATCGACGATCTTCTCCAGGCCGGTGATCAGTTCGCCGATCTCCCGGATATACTCGCCGCAGCGGTCATACTCCTTGAGCGCCAGCCTCTCGCTCAGAAAACTCATCTTCCCTTCGATCACTTCCCGCCTCTCAGCGAAACGCGCGACCTGGGACATTGAGAGTCTCCTGACCTGGGGTGACTGGACAACCTAGATAATACCCGCGCGCGGCGCGGTGTGTAAACGTAAACTCGCTCGCGCCCGGCTGATCCTCACCTTCCGTCGGCCTGGAACACCCGCCCCTCGGCGACCAACCGCAGCGCCTCCCGTTCCTCCGGCGATTCAAAGTGGCGCTCGGCCTCGAACACCCGCGCCTCCAGCGCCAGCGCGCGCCGGGCGTCGGACGCGGCGCGGGCGGCGAGCGTCTCCGGCGCGGGCAACGCCGGGTCCGGTTTCGCCCCCTCCGCCAGCAGGCGCCGGCCTACCGCAGCCAGCCCCACCAGCAGGTCGGCGCGATCCCGCCAGAGGCCGGGGTCCGTGGGGTAGAGCGCCACCGCGCGATCCAGACAGGGCAGCGCGTCGCGGAAGACGCGCGCCGCCGCGCGCCGCGACGCCGCGAGACCGTCGTCGGCGCTCTCCTTCGCGCCGCGCGACTCCTCCGCCGAGATCGCCGCCCTTCGCACGCGGGCGAGCATCGCGGGAACGCTCACGCCAAAGGGATCGCTCGCGCCCGCCGCCAGCAGGTCTTCTTCAGCCTCACGCAACAGCCGGACCACGATGTCGTCACGCCCCTCGCCACCGTCAGGCGCGGCCCGGAGATCGCGAGCCGCGGCCTCCAGCAGTCGCGCGCGGGCGAGGCGCGGCTGGGCGCTCCACGGAACCGCGCGCGCCGCCTCCGCCAGACGCTCGGCCAGCGCCACCGCCGGGGGCTTCCCGCCGGCGGCGACGGCCCCAGGGCCGTGCAGGCGAAAACGGCACTCCTCCCGCATCGCGGACGAGTAGTCCGCCGCCGCCGGGAAGATCGCCAGCAACCCGAAGGCGCAGGCCAGAAGCGCGGTGGCAGCCGACCACCACGCCGCCGCCGGCGCCGAAAACGACGACGGCTGCCACCGCCGCCCGCCCAGCAGCGCCCACGCCGCGAGCGCCAGGAGCGCCAGTGCCATCACGCCCGCCGCCGCCACTCGGCCCCCCGCGGCCCACGCCGCCAGCGCCGCGCCCGCCGCCAGCGCCGCCAGCGTCGCGAGCGACCGGCTGACGACGCTTTGTCTGACCGTCGCCCCGCCGGCTCCCACCAGACCCGATT
>JACQVU010000210.1 GCA_016209585.1 Planctomycetota bacterium | reverse complement strand
GTGTCGTAGGGCAGGATGAAGTTGGCCGGAGCGCCCCCGGCGCCTTCCGCGGTGAGTCCGCCGCCGGCGAAGAAGATGATCACGTCGTCTGGGGGGCGGATTTTTTCCTGGAGCCAGCGGAGGCCGTCGAGGATGTTGCGGCGGTTGGCGTTCTTGTCGGTGAGCAGACGGACGTTCTTGGTGGGGAAGTCGGCCGCCAGCGCCTCGGTGAGGTGGTAATGAAGGGCGCTGGCGTCGTTGCCGGCGTACTTGACGCCGGTGATACGGTAGTCGCCGTAGACGTCGGGTGCGCCGATGACCAGGGCCATGCGTTTGCCCGTGACGACGTTGGCGTCGGGGCCCCCGGGGTTGGGCACGCGCCGGTCCAGGAAGGGTTTGAGCGTCCCGGCGTAGTCCTTGAACATTTTGACCTTGACGTCATGCATCGCCAGCGGCATCACCACGGAGTTCACCTTGCCCCAGTTGTCGGGCCGCATGGAGCCGGGGATCAGGAAAATGCCGAAGAGGTCCCAGCCGCGCTGGAAGTCGTCGAGGTTGGTCTCGGCCTGGTTGCGGTATTCGCCGCGGAATATCTGGAACTTGGAGTGCGCCGAGTGCAGCGTCACGTGGAACTCGGCGTCGGCGAAGTAGCGCTCGTCGGCCACGAACCACGACCCCACCCAGGTGTACCCCCAGACCAGGAGGTTGGGCCAGTACCAGCCGTTGCGCCCCACCCAGCCGACCTCGTAGCGGCGCACGGTGACCTCGCACACGGCGTCGAGGTTCTCGTCCCAGGCCTTGTCCAGCCACTCGTTGAGCGTGAACTGATCGTCCCACCGCCCGAGTTCCGTGGTGGAGGCGAAGACCTTGTTGTGCCGGAAGAACTCCAGGAACTCCTTGCGCATCACCTCCCGGTCGATGGAGACCGAGAAGCGGTTGGTCTCTTCCGTTTTGGCGTTGATCCGCTCCGGGTCGAAGTCGTCGTGGAAGCGGATGGGAACCACGCCGACCGTGGCGCCGATCGGCTCCCAGTCGGCCATGCGGCGCTGCACGTCGGGGTCGTCGTCGATGGTGACGAACTCCGTCTCCCCGCCGCACCCGGCGAGCGCGACGGCGACGAAGAGAAGAAGCAGCGAATCGCGCATCGACAAGGAATCGTGAACCACTAATAGACACGAAGAGAGACGAGTGAAGTCGCGGAATCAGTCGTTCCCATTCGAGTCGTGGACGGCCGAACACGTCAGTTCTGGAAGTCGAGCTCCAGCGTGATGTCGTTGACCGTGGGCGTGCCGTTGCTGACCGAGGTCGTCATCACGCCCACGATCGTCAGCGTGGGATAGGAGGCGGCGGTGAGCAGCGTGAGATCGATCTTCGCGGCCGGCGCGAGCGTGATGCCCGTCGAGTTCCCGGCGATGGCCGAGTCCGGAACCAGCGTGCCGTCGGACTTGTAGAACTGGTACTTCACGGCGGTGCTGGCGGGCACCGTGCCGTTGTAAGAGAGCGACCGCCACTTCAGGAAGGTTCCGCCGGTGGGAATCAAGACCATCGGGTCAGCCCGCATCACGCGAAAGACGCCCGTGCCGACGTACCGCACCGGGCCGAGGTAAGCGCCGCCGCTGGAACCGATGATGAAGGTGGAGTTGGCCGTGCCCTTCTGGCACTCGATCGACGTGGCCGTGCCGTTCATGGGCGGGTTAGTGCCGCCGTTGACCGGGTAGAACGATGCGCCGTCGTTGATGGTCAGGCCGGTCCCGCTGGCGCCGCCGTAGAACCAGGTGGAGCCGAGGAGATCGTCGCTGGAGAAGACCGCGGTGGCGTAGTTCGCCGCGAAGGTCTTGCGCGTAACGTTGAAGTCGTGGGTCACGAACACCCCACCGGTAGTGGCCGAGAGGATGTGAACGCCGCCCCCGGTCACGTCGAGCATGTCCACGGAAAACACGTCGCGGTGGGGAACGCCATTGGCCGTGCCCCACTTGGTGAACTGCGCGCCGTCGTTGTTGGTGTAGTTGATGCCACCGTCGCGATCGTCCGACGAGCCGAAGCCGTTGGGATTGAAGATGGTCGCGAAGGCGTACGTGAGCGCGGTGGCGTCACCGGAGAAGTAGGCCACGCCGCGCACTTTTTCGCTGAGCAATTGAGGCGAGCCGTTGCCTTCGGAGAACGTCTGGTCCATGGAGGCGCCGCGATCGGACGAATGGTACCCGCCCTTCTCCGTGCCGATCACCAGTTTGGAATCGGATTCGCCGCGGTCCCAGTACTTCACGCCATACACGTCGTTGTTGCCCAGGGAGAAACTGGTGGTCGTGATCTTCGAGCCGGCGTCGCCCTGGTTCGCCTGTTGGGTCGTGAAGAGACCGTCTTTGGTGCCGATGGCCACGGTGCGCCCCTGGTTGCCGCCGTCCCAGATGTCGCAGGAGAGCGCTTCGTTGCCGGGGAGGTTGCCGATGATTCGCGTGAGGGTCGCCCCGCCGTCGCTCGACCAGTATGCCCCCTGGCCGTAGGTGCCGATCAAAATCGTCGTGCCCGGCGCGCCGCCGCCGCTGTAAATGGAGACCGAGCGCACGTCGTTGGAGTGAATGCGCTGGGCGGCGCCGATGGCGTCGAAGTTGCTCGACCCGGCGTTGGTGGTCTTGCGGCAGCCCGCGCCGGTGGTGGCCATCCACTCGCCGGTCTCGGTGAAGCCCTTCCCGGAGCGGAACTTGACATCATAGACGCTGTTCGATCCCCACTCGCCGCCCGTCCAGACCGTGGTCGGCGTGCTGGAAGAGTTGTCGCGCCAGAAGGCGAGGCCGCCGTTGGTGGCGACCAGGAAGGTGTCGGCCCCGGTGTCGTCGTCGCAGAAGTCGACCCGGTAGGAGTTCTCGGCCGACGAGACCATCACCTCCTCCACCCGGCGCACCATCTCCCAGGCGGTGGTGTTGCCGTTGTTCTCGAGGTGGATGCGCGCGCCGTAGACGCCGCTCTTGGTGGTCAGGATGGCGAAGCGCGTGCCGTTGGAGCCGTAGGGCGACGTGTACCCTTCGAAATAGTCCACGCCGCGTACCCAGTTGGTGCTGTCCAGCGCCGGCGAGGTGGCAGTCGTGTACGACTGGAACGACGCGCCGCGGTTGGCGGTGCGCGCCGCGCCCCCGGTGGTGCCGATCAGGAAGTTGTCGGGGCCGGAGGCGTCAGCGCCGGAGTAGAACTCCACGTCGTACACGTCCGACGACGGAATCGTGGGGGAGGTATACCACGTGAACGTCTGCCCGCCGTCGTAGGTGACGGCTGCGCCGGCCGACGTCGCCACGATGAACGTGCGGCCGGAAGTGTCGCGGTCGTAGAAGTCGACCGCGCGGACCGAGTTGCTGGGGATGCCGGGCTTGGTCGCGGTGGTCCACACCGTCCAGGTGGCGCCCCGATCGCGCGTCAGACAGAGACCGGACGAGGAGCCGCCGGCGAGGAAGGTGTCGCCCACGCCGTCGTGCAGGAAAGAGACCGCGGACACGGCGGAATTGGGGAGTTTGTTCTCGCTGTTGGCGTTCATGCGCGTGAAGGTCGCGCCGCCGTCGCGCGTGTAGAGCAGCCCCGGGTAGACCCCCACGACGTAGATGTTGGAGTTGCCGCGCAGGCTGTCGACCGCGTAAGCGGCCCCGTAGTAGTGGAAGGCGTTGGAGAAGCGCTTGGAGATCGTGAGGGCGTCGGCGGGGTAGTTGTTCTCCACCGCGCCACGAGAAAAGGTGTCGAAGTCGGAAGTGGAGGTCCAGGTGTAGGTTTTCGTCGAGATGGTTGACCTGACCTCGAACGTGTTGGCCCCCACGTTGAAACTGCTGAGGTTGCTCACCTTGTCCCAGGCCATCACCCGCAACCTGCCCGTGGTGCTGATGTGGGAGGTGGACGGCGTCCAGGAGACGGAGCCGTTGTCGGTGATCCCGTTGAAGAGCGTGACCGTGCTCGCCGTGTTCGCGAAGTCGCCCGTGGTGTTGTAGTCGATGCGCGCCTGGTACTTGTTCAGTTCCGTGCTGGTCCAGGTGATGGAGTAGGCGACGCCGGTCATCAGGAGGTCCAGGTTCTCCGGGTAGGTGAGGTCAACCACCGGCGGCGTGCTGTCGATCTGGAAGACGTTGTCGGACATGTCGGCGCCGGTGTTGCCGCGTTTGTCGACGGCGGTGACCTCGATCTTCAGGTTGGAGTTGTCGACGACGGGCAACACGTAGGCGAGGGAGACGGTGTCGGCGATGCCGCTGGCCACCGTGGCGATCACCGTGCCCGGCAAGGTGGCCACGTCCAACAGGCGGATGGAGACCTTGTCTTTGTTGGCGTCCGTGGTGGTCCAGGTGATCGTGATGCTGGTTCCCCCCTTTTTCAGGATGCCCGCGACGTTGGGATAGGTGACCGCCACGACCGGGTCGAGGTGATCGACCTGGAAACTGCCCGAGGCCAGCGCGCCGCTCTGCTGCATGGGCGGGTTGCCGGTGAAGCCGACCGGCCGGTCGTAGGCCGTGATGCGCACCTGGTAGGTGGTGTTCTGGTTGTCCTGATCGGTGCGGGAGCGCCAGGTGAAGGTCTTGCCCGTGCCGCTGGAGAGGTTGTCGACCTGGCCGGTGACGGTGGCGACGCTCCAGGTGGAGGCCGAGGTTTTCTTGTACTCGACGACGACGCGGAGAGTGGAGTTCTGGTTGTCGAGGGTGTCGGGGTCGGAGATGTCGTAGGTGAAAGCGATGTCGTCGGATTGCAGGCCCGAGGGGGTGGAGAGGTTGGCGACCGAGGGCGGGAAGTTGAAGTTGCCCTG
>JACQVU010000211.1 GCA_016209585.1 Planctomycetota bacterium | reverse complement strand
TCTTTGATGCCCTCTCGGTGTTCCATCAGCGGTCAGACGGCCCCGGTGGCCGCGAGCACGCGCGCGGAGTCGGCCTTTGATGCCCTCTCGGTGTTCCATCAGCGGTCAGACGATCGGCGGCCCGGACGGCGCCGGCGGCCTGAAACTTTGATGCCCTCTCGGTGTTCCATCAGCGGTCAGACGAGACGTTTTGATCACTTCGTCGGCGTTGACCTTTGATGCCCTCTCGGTGTTCCATCAGCGGTCAGACTTCTCGCCGATGCTCTGGGTAGTGAAGTCCTCATCTTTGATGCCCTCTCGGTGTTCCATCAGCGGTCAGACCTGCTGGCATTGGCGGCTGCTGGGCGCGGAGTGCTTTGATGCCCTCTCGGTGTTCCATCAGCGGTCAGACCGGGACTCACGCCCAGGGGCGTCTACCAACTGCTTTGATGCCCTCTCGGTGTTCCATCAGCGGTCAGACGGGTGAAGCCTCGCGCGATCCACTCGCAGAGTTTCATCTTTGATGCCCTCTCGGTGTTCCATCAGCGGTCAGACACCGGCCCCCGCGCCCACCGCCGCGCGGCCTGATCCTTTGATGCCCTCTCGGTGTTCCATCAGCGGTCAGACTGGAGGCCCTGCCGCAGAAAGCCCCTACCCCACCTTTGATGCCCTCTCGGTGTTCCATCAGCGGTCAGACGAGGTGTCGGCCGAAGAGCGTTCCGCGTTCGACTGCTTTGATGCCCTCTCGGTGTTCCATCAGCGGTCAGACCGCTCAACCCCAAGCCAGGAAAGCACTTACTACGGTTGCAAACCGTGCGATCCGGCGAAGTCCGGCAACCGATTTACCCAACCCTTTGCTGTCCAAGGAGTTGCGCATTGCATACCCAGTCTTGATTGAAACCGCCACAACGTCAATGATGGCAACCACTTGTTGTCAAAGAGCCTCGAACGACCCGCGCACAGCCGGAGGTTTGTCAGGAACACCAAGACGACTTCGCCACAAACATGTTCTTGCTGTGGCGTGCGCCAAAGAACGAGGGAACAAGTCCCCCAAAAGCTGCACGGTCACGGTACCACTGGCGCGCTAGAACACAAGGACATTCTCGTCCAGGAGCCTGACGCGTCCGAACCTGTCGGTTTCCGCGTAGCAACGTTCGCAGAGATCGTACACGGTGAAGGAGTCACCGGCTGGTTCGCCCGGCAGGAGGTCCTTCGAGCGGAGTTCCGCCATGAGCGCGACACGACGCCCGGGACTGAGGTTGAATTCAAAGACCGAGAATTGAACCCGTGTGCCGTACCCCTCGAGAATCCGAGCGATACGGGAACGACGCTGGTCGTCGGCGATGTCATACACAATGAGAAATCGCATCGCGCCTCACTCTTCCCCATCAAACCGGTACGGCCGATACTCCGGCTCCTCGCGGGTCACGACCCGGGCCAAGTGGCGCACCTGCCGCTCCAGCGAGCCGAGGCGCGAAAGCACTACGCGAAACTGCGGGCACCGGCGCTCGGCGCGGCGGAACATGGCGGACCACTTCGTGATGATCTCCTTGAAGGCAACCCGCGTGAGGCGCCATTCCGGACTGTTGGGGACTCGTTCGAACATGTCGAGCCGCGCCTCCCGCCGGTTGACGAGCGTGATCACGAACTTGTCGACCAGCGGCCGCCACTCTTCAACCACGTCGCACGCGAGAGATGGCCGCCCGTAGTAGTCGCGATGGAGAAAGCCGAAGTAGGGGTCGAAGCCCACCCGGTTCAACAACGCGTGAACGTCGTTCAGGAGAACCACGTACAGGAGGCTCAGCAACGCGTTGATCGGGTCTTCCGGCGGGTTCCGGTAGCGGCCCCGCCAGGTGAAATCACCGTTCTTCAGGAGGTCGGGCCACAGCGCGAAATAGTCTCTGGCGGCCGCGCCTTCACGCCCGACCAGTTCCGCGTGGTCGGGCGCGTCTTCGAATTCGCGCGGGCCGAGCGAGTGGCCGGCGCGGAAACTCTGAAGCATCCACTCCGCGTTGGCGACCTTGCCCGTCACGAACCGCCGGGCGAGCGCCAGCGACCGACGTTCGTCGGTGTGCCACTCGTACTGCGCCCGCCGGACAAAAAGGTTGGCGGCGGGGTCGAACACCAACTCACCATGGAACCTCCCCGTGGGCGACAGGAATTGCACGTTAATCCGTTCTTCCCTGCACAGGTCGACGATTCCCGACGTGAACCCCACCGGACCGAACGCGACAATATGGCTGACCTTTCCGGAAGGCACGCGGGCCTCCACGTCGTCGCCACGGTGGATTTCGAATTCGCGCCCTCGCTTCTTGACGTAGTGTTCCGGGTCCGTCAGGTACAAGGTGACGCGCTGCGTGAACTCGCTCATGCTCCTCCATAGAGGTTCCGGGGCAGGCAGTTTTCCGCGTGGCTGCACCCGCGGCACCGCGCGTCTTCGACGCGTGGAAACACGGTGAGGTCGAACGTGCGCAACCCTTCTCGAATCGTCGCCACGAGCGCGCAAGCCCACGCCCTCAATGGCGCATCGAGCGGAACGGATGCGCGGCGCGCGATGTCGTAAAACCAGACCATCCCCTCGTCGACGCGCACGGAGTACATTTTTTCCAGGCACATGCCCTGCAGCACGAGCTGAAGCCGGTGCTTTTCCTGAATCACCGCCGAGCGCCCCGGCTTGTGTTCCACGGGCACCGCCGCGCCCTCCCGCCACAACACGCGATCCGCGACGCCCCGGATGCCCAGTTCGCGGTGAAAGATGGGCACGCAGGTCCATTCGCGTCCTTCCGGGCGACGCCGTTCCGAGACCGTGTCGACCGTCGCGTGGCGCGCCCGCGCCTCCTGCACGTTTTCGTCGTGCCGGCCCACCTGTTCCGGGTCGAGAAAGTGATACCAAGCGGATCGCGGGCAGTACGCGAACTGCCCGAGATCATGAATACGGAGCAACGGATCCTTCAGGTCGCCCATTCCGTCTTCAGCATCCGTTCGTAAAACGCCTTCCACGCGTCCACGAACCCGGTTTCCACCCCCTCCGTCGAATCGCGGCGCTTCTTGTAGCCGTTGTGTTCGGGGCTTCCGTTCACGAACAGCCACCGGCGCGCGATGTTGAGCGCCGCCTGCTCGTCGGCGTTCGCCTCGTGGCCGCAATTCGGACACCGATAGTCCGCCTGCCGAACGCGCGGACTCAGCGCCCGGCGCAGAAGCGATTGGGCCTTCTCCCGTGTCGTCGCGGCCACGTCGTTAGCCTCGCGGTCTCCCAGTATCTCGCGAAGGCGCTCGCTGACATTCGCGGTGCGCATCTTCCTCTCTTCCCGCGCCCAATACTGGTATTCGAAATCGAGGCTCACCTCTTTCCCGTTTGTCAACCTGGTCCGGAACCCGGAGTCTTCTCGGATCAGGTTCTCAAAGTAGAAGGAGCCGTTCGCGGAAGCGTGCGGCTCGCCGCACCCGGAACAGGTGGTTGACGTGTACGGCGCCGTGACCTTGGCCACCGGCCCGTGGGCGCAGTTCGTGAGAAGCGTGTCCGCCGTGAAAAGACCTTCGTAGCGAAGTTTCGACACAAGAGCGTCTTCCAGCCGCGTGTACTGGCGCAGCGCCATGAGCGTGCGTCGCCCCGAACGGCCGAAACCGCGTGACAGATCCTCCAGCACCACGAGGGCCTCCCGCTCGTGCGCCAGCGCGAAGAGCACCGCGGCCGCCTCCTTGACCGTCGCATCGGCGATGTTCGCGGCCCGATTGCGGAGCGAAGCACGATATGCGCCGGTAGCGCGCTGCGACTCTTCCTTCTCGCGCTGGATTTCCAATTGTTTCTGAAAGTGGCCTTCGCCGATGCGGCGGTATTCAATCAGTCGCCCCTCACCGTCGCAGATGGCCGCCACCACCGGGATCTTTTCGCCGCGGTCCACGCCGACGATCGCCTTTGCCTTCCGGCGGTCCGGCACGGCGTCCCTTGCCGGCATGAGACGCCTGGAATACGTGAGCGCGACGAAATAGGCGGGCACACCGTTGTCCGCCTCACGGATGAGCCGCGCGTTGTTCAGGTGCCATGAACCGTCTTCGAAAGCGAAATCCAGCGGATCGATGAAGTTACCATGCTGGCGAGAACCGAATTCCAGAGGAAGGAGGAGGACCTGATCAGCGTTCACCACGGTGGGAACCCACCGAGAACTCTTGGTCTTTGTGTCCTGGAACAGCCCCTCGAATTCGCCATCTTTCGAGTTGAACCGAAAACGAACACCGCGACGCGCCTGCCCGGCGCGATAGTCCAGCCCGAGGAAGTAGTCATACCGATCGCACGCCCGGCCCCCTTCCGACGGCCGCTTGCCGCGTAGCAGGGCGGCCCCCCGTTTGGGTTTCGCGCCCTGCGGGCTGAAGCCCAGAATCTCGAAAACAACACGGTCGTTCTCCCGAATCGTGCCGACGGCCTTGAGGTCAGAGGCGCGCTTGTCGAAAAGAAGCCGTTTCCTCGTATACCCGGCGAAGTCGTCTCGACGCAGGCCTTCGTGCGCGAGATTCGCGAGCGCGCGAAGCCAGTCCACCGCCCGCCGCCGCGACTGAATGTCATCGCGCCCCGAAACCGTCTCTGAGATGTGCTTCCACACCCGGGCCACGACACCCATGCCGTGGTCGACGATCCCCTCGAACACGGTCTTGCCGGAAAGGCCACGTTTCCAAGCGCGGTCGAATGGGCGGGTTTCGACCACGCCGCCGGCGCCCGTGCCATTGCTCTCGTGCGTCGATTGCTCGATGAGCCACGCGAGGTGTTCGCCCACCATCGTCCGCACATTTCGTCCCCTGCCCCCGATGGGACGGCTTGCGCCGGCGTGGGGCGCGTTTCGCCCTTCCACGCCACACCGGAGAGGATGGGAATATGGAAGATGCGCCGCCGCCACCACGCGCACGTCATCCGGCGAAAACCGCGCCCAAGCGCCTTCGCCGGACGCGATTTCCGCGCGCGTTTCGTCTCGATACTTCGCGAATTCGCCGGCGAAATCGAGCCGCAGGATCGCCGACCGCTCGGCGACAGGGAATGAGGGGAACCCTTTCAATCGCTTGAGCATGGGCGCCAGCGTCTCAGGAACCTCGTGCTTCTGCCGCATCTTCTCGTTCGTCCACATGTTGATACGCGCGATCGCGTCGTTCGCATCTTCGATGCACCGGCGGTTGGGCAGAATCTCCTTGGGGAGTTCTTCCTCGAAAGCAGGTTCGCTGACCTTGCGCGCCGTATCGCCCAAAGTCGTCTGCTTGTCTAAGTTGTCGGAGTGCGTGCCGCGGTTCTCATTGAAAGCGGTGCGGCGCTTCTCCAGAAAACTGCATACGGACTTGGCCGCTTCGGCGCCGGCAGCCTCATACACGATGCCGACCCAGCCCGGAGCAACCTTGCTCAACCCCCTCTCCGCCCCCTTGTTCGCAAATTCGCGGGCCACATACTTGTTGTACAAATCCTGACTGCTGTACTTCCCCGGCTCGTACAGTTCATTCTCATCGGGCGACCCAGTGCCCGAGGAGTCGGTCTCCACCTTCCGCTTTTTCAACACGATTTCCATCAGGTGCGTGGCATCAGGGCACCGACCCACGTACTCTTTCTTCGGCTTCCCGCTTTTCCCCTGGCGGTCGCGCTCCGCCACGATCATCTGTTGCCTGCATTCCAAGCAGGCGAAAGGAGCGGACACAAAAGAACTGTCCTTCCGCGTCAGCGGTTTCGACTTCCGGCCATGAGCCGCACCGTGGTCCACCTTGACGGCGTACTGTTCGATGGTCAGCGGGTTCTTGCTGTACTGTTCGTAAAGGCGCTTGTACAACTCTTCGCGCATGTCGTGGACATCCGACATGAACTTCTCGAAAAGTGATAAACGGTCGCCCGCCAGTTCCGGCCGCTGCGCTTTTTTCGATACCGCTTCGCGCGACATTCGCGCCTCGTCGCTCGTGCCGGCGCGTATTTTGACCTTCACGGTTTTCATCGCCCCGCCTTCGGGTAGTAGTGTGAGGCGATCGGCCTGCGCCAGCGCGACCCGAATCTCTCGGGCGACTTGGCGAACACTTGGGCGTTTTGTTGACAGATCGGTCATAGAACGAACACAGGGGCGCGACGACATGGGAACCGGCAGCGAATTCAGAATCTAACCCTTGGCGCGTGACGAGTCAACACCACAATGGCCCCGTAGACCCGTCGATGCGCGGAGGCGCAATTGGTTCCCAGGAACCGACAGGCGGACGGGCACGCGTGGCTGCGGTCGCCGTGCCTTTCCTGTTTCTTCCTACGCACCCTGTGCCCAGGCGCGCCAGCGGTGTGAGCGTGACAAGCGATGACCGAAAACTGACAACCTTGCTTCCCCCCGCAGTCCCCTCGCCCCTCGTCCCGCGCCCCCCGTCCCCCGTCTTTGGGTGTTGGGTGTTGGGTGGTGGGTGGTGGGTGTTGGGGATCCCCATCTCCCCACCCGGGGTGCTGGGTGCTGGGGGCTGGGGGTTTGGATCCGAGCACCCAGCACCCCACACCGCGGTACTCCGCCTCGCACCCAGCACCGCGGTACTCCGCCCGCCCCCCGCCCCGCGTCTCCCGTTGATCGGCGATTGTTCCACGAATGAACAAAGGAAGTTGAAGTGGGAAAAGCGGGGAGTTCGCCTGGTGGTGGAAAAAAATTTTGGAATCCGCTCAAGAGGATTCAAGCAACCGTCGATAAAGGTGGCGCTAGATTCCAGCGCCGTTCGACTGCCGGTGACACGGCGTTCAAGTGGACCGGCCGGGTTGCAAGGACGCAGCCTGAGGGAACAAGGAGGTTCAACAATGGTACCGTTGGCGGTGCAGATCGCCGATCTTGAGTCCGCCGGTATGGCGGCTCTCGCAGCTGGCATTCGGATGTGGGGCATCCGGGCCGGCGGCGCGATTGTTTCTTGTTCGTCCAGTCGGGTGGCGCTCCTCGTGCCGGCCCCCGTTCCGGTGGCGTGATGTGTTCGCGCCGTGACGGAGTGGGGCGGGCCGCGTGAACGAAGGAGGGGCAGACCATGGCGACACCGACGTTCGGAAACATCGGCCTCACGATCAATCAGGTGGAACACCTGACGGGAGTGCCGAAATCGACGCTTCGGTTCTGGGAGCGGACTTTCACGGACTACCTGGCGGTGGCTCGCTCGCCGGGCAAGCAGCGGCAGTACTCGCAGGGCGACGTACAGAAGGTGCTGACGCTGCGCACGCTTTTGCGTGACGAGCAGTACACCATTCTTGGCGCCAAGAAGCGGCTCTCGCTTCAGGACGCCGGGGAATCGGCCAGCCGGGGCGAGGGCGTTTCCACGCCGGCCGGCGAGAACGGGAAACCACGCCTCACCTCCACGCCTCACCGGGCGGCGGCGGGGGGATGAAGGAGAAAGGAGCCGGGAGCACCAGGGAAATCGACCAGCACGAGCGAGGGGCCGGGACTTAGGGAAAGGACCGGCGGGACGGACGCCCGCCGGAGAACGGCCGCGAGCGAGGAACAGAGCGCGTATCGGGCCAAGGATCGCAGGGACGCGATCCCAAGCCACGCCGGAAGTTCCGGCGGATGCGCGACCCCGAATCATCAGGGAGGATGAGAATGGGTCTTCGGATCAACAACAACCTTTCCGCCTTTGAGGCTCTGCGGAACCTGCGGATCACGGATCAGAAGCAGAGCCAGTCGCTGGAGCGCCTCTCCACGGGCCTGCGGATCAACCGGGCGTCGGACGATCCCTCGGGGCTGGTCGTTTCGGAGCAGTTGCGGGCGCAGACCGCGTCGCTGAGGCAGGCGACGCGCAACGCGCAGTCCGACATCAACATGATCAACACCGCGGAGGGCGCGCTGCAGGAAGTGAACAGCCTGCTGATCGACATCCGCGAGTCGATCGTGTTCGCGCTGAACACCGGGGCGGCCGACAAGTCGCAGATCGACGCCGAGCAGCGCTCGGTGGACCGGTCGATCGACGCCATCGACCGGATCGCGGTGACCACGCGGTTCGCGCAGCGCAGCCTGTTGAACGGGAAGTCGGACTTCCAGGTGCGGTCGCGGAACGCGCTGGTCGACGACCTGAAGATCCGGTCGGTGCGGTTCGCCAACAACCAGTCCTCGCTGGTGTTCCGGGTGAAGGTGACCGACCTGGCCTCCCGCGCCACGGTGGCCATCGCCAGCGGCGGCATGCTGACGGGGTACACCAAGGCCGGGGTGGTCTACAACGACGTGGGGCAACTCAAGAGCCAGGCGGGCCGGGTGGCCTCGACGACCGTGGTGGTGTCGAACACGCAGGTGGGGCGGCTCGGCTCCGGGCAGTTCGTCACGATGCGCATCACCGGCACCATCGGCTCGGAAGACATCAAGCTGGCGTCGGGCGCCAGCATCCGCGACCTGGTGAGCGCGGTGAACCGGGTGACGGCGGCCACGGGGGTGTTCGCCTCCACGGCCCCGGTGAGCGCCACGCCGGGCGGGGTGCGCGGGGGCGGGTCGGGCTTCTCGTTCGCGCTGTTCTCGGTGGGGTTTGGCAAGGAGCAGTTCGTGCGGGTGGAGAACCTCACGCAGTCCGGGTCGAACGTGGGGCTGGTGCGGTCGTTCGCGGCCTCCGGCACGGCCAACACCTTCAACACCACGCTGGTGCGCCAGGGCTACATCGCCGAGGACTTCGGCGACGACGTGGAGGCCCGGGTGGACGGCGCGCAGGTGGTGGCGAAGGGGTACAGCCTGCGGGTGACCTCGAACTTCCTCGACGCCGACGTGCGCATCTCCGAGCGGCTCTACCAGATCGCGTCCTACGGCACCAGCGCCGCGGACGCGGCGCGCGGTTCCATCACCGGGTCGCTGGCCACCTCCGGCCTCGCCTTCCGGGTGATGAACAACGCGGACTCCGGGTTGACCTTCCAGATCAACTCGGAAGCCACCTCCATCGACCGGGTGACGGTGGGTCTGGCGAGCGTCCGGTCCAGCGAACTGGGGCTGACCATCGAGCGTGAGAACCTGGTCTCGTCGGCCGCCTCGAACGCGGCGTCGATGCCCCAGGGCTTCCTCACGTCGCTGAAGAGCGGCGCCGGAAACGACCTCTTCCAGGACCCCCTGAACGCGCTGACCATCGTGGACGCGGCCATCGCGCAGGTCTCCGACGTGCGGTCGTTCCTGGGATCGATCTCCGGGGCCACCCTCAGCCCGGCGATCAACTCTCTGGGCGTGGCGATCAACAACATCACGGCCTCGGAGTCCACCATTCGTGACCTGGACTTCGCAGCCGAGACCACCGAGTTCACCCGCGCCCAGATCCTGTTCCAGGCGGGCACCTCGGTGTTGGCGAGCGCCAACGTCATTCCGCAGGCCGTGCTCACGCTGCTGCAGTAACAACAGACCGGCTCCGCGGGCGCCCATCGCGGCGCCGGGAGACACAAAAGCCAACGCGCCGGCTGGGAAGGGAGTCCCGGCCGGCGCGCGGCTTCTTAAGAGCCTGTTTCAGTGACTGAAACAGGTTCTTCAAGTGGCGTCACCGAAGCGTCGAATAAGAGAAGGAGCCGCTCGGCCCCGCCCGCCGGTATCAGCCGGGGGCGGCCGGACGCGTTCCTTGTCGGCTTCTTCTTCGGAACACCTTGTCATGGGCCGCGGCACGAAAATCGTCATCGTCTGCATCGCCGTCGTCTGCATCCTCATCGGCGTTTTGTGGGACACCGTCCGCTCCAGCACCATCGGCCGGCTGGACGACGGCGCCGACGTGAAAGTCGCCGTGAAAAACGGTTCCGCGCTGTCCAACCAGATCGTCCAGCCGCGCGCCGGAGCCGGGGCAGGCGGCGGACCGGCCGCGCAGTACGACGCCCACGACCGCCGCGAAACGCCCGCGCCGGAGCCGCGCGCCTACGAGGTGAAAGCCGGCGACACTCTCAGCCGCATCGCGGGCGCGTTCTACAACGGCCGCGAGGAACTCTACCCGCTCATCGAGAAGGCGAACCCGGGCGTGAAGGCGACCGGCCTGAAAAAGGGCCAGCGCCTGGTCATTCCCCCGGCGCCGGATCGGCCGGCCGGCGCGACGGCTCCCGCCGCCCCGGCGGCTGACGGAACCACGACCTACGAAGTGAAGCCGGGCGACGTGGGGGAGCGCATCTCGCGCCAGGTGTACGGGAACGCGGGGCAATGGGAGCGCATCAAGAAGGCCAACCCGGGCATCGACGAGCGCAACCTGCGGCCGGGGACCAAGTTGATTATTCCCCCCCTCGGCGCTACTTCCCGCCCTTGAAGAGCCGCTCGACCTCGGCCCAGTTGACGACGTTCCAGAAGGCCTTGACGTAGTCGGCCCGGCGGTTCTGGTACTTCAGGTAGTAGGCGTGTTCCCACACGTCCAGGGCCAGCACGGGCTTGCCGGCGCACCCCGCGACGGCCTGACCCATCAGCGGGTTGTCCTGGTTGGCGGTGGACGAGATGACCAGTTTCTTTTCCGCCGAGAGGCAGAGCCACACCCAGCCGGAGCCGAACCGCTTGGTGGCTGCCTCGCCGAACTTCTCCTGGAACACGGCGAAGGAGCCGAAGTCGCGCTGGATGGCGTCCGCCACGGCGCCCTTGGGTTCGCCTCCCGCTTTCGGGGCCATCAGTTTCCAGAACAGGCTGTGGTTCCAGTGCCCGCCGCCGTTGTTGCGCACGGCGGCGCGAATGGCGTCCGGCACGGCGCCCAGGTCGGCGATGAGCGCGTCCAGCGGCTTGGCGGCCAGCGCGGCCTGCCCGTCGAGCGCCTTGTTGAGGTTGTCCACGTAGGCTTTGTGGTGCTTGCCGTGGTGGATCTCCATCGTCTGTTTGTCGATGTGCGGCTCCAGCGCCGCGTGGTCGTACGGGAGCGCGGGCAGTTCGAACGCCATGGCTGGTTCCCTCCTTTGTCCCAAGTGGCCCCGAAGACGGCGCGAGTATACGCCCCGCCCCGCGTTAGCCTCCAATCATTCGCCGCCGCCACGCGCCCTCTCCGAGTGGTGGTATACTCCATTGCGGGAACCTGACCCATGGCGAGCGCGGCTCCAACGACTTCAGCAGCCTTCTCTCCGCCGTTTTCGGCGGCGGCGCGGTTCGGCCTCCGTCCGCTGCGGATCGGTCCGGTGACGGCGGACGAGTTCGAGGGCCGGCGGCAGGATGAGGACAACCCGGTCGAACTGATCGGAGGATGGATCCTACCCATG
>JACQVU010000218.1 GCA_016209585.1 Planctomycetota bacterium | reverse complement strand
CCCCCGCCCCGGCCGCGTCGGCCGTCCCCGAGACGGTGGGCGCCGACGCCCCGGCCCGGTAGAATCCTCTCCTCATGCGGAAGAGATCCATGGATCCACGCAGGGATCGCGTGTGAAGGTCCTCTTCGTCGCCCCCGTCGAGAAGATCTTCAAACAGGTCTACACGCCCTACAACGAGACGCTCGCGCTCCTCTCGGCCGCGCTGCGGGCCGAGGAGCACGAGATTCTGGCGCTGACTCCCGAAGACGACTCTCTCCCCTTCGCGGCCACGGCGGCGGAGTTCGCGCCGGAGATCGTCTTCATCGAGGCGCGCACCTCCCATTGGTGGATCGTCCGGAAGGCGGCGCCAGCCATTCACGGCACGGCGCCGGCGGCGCCCGTGATCCTGTATGGTCCCCACGCCGGGGCCGCCATCCGCCAATGCCTGCAACTGGAGGGCGTGGCCGGCCTCTTCGCCGGCGAGGTGGAGGAGACCATCCCCGCCTTCGTCCGCGCCGTGACCACGGGCGGCAACCAGTACAAGACGCCGGGCTTCTGTTTTCAGATCGAGGGGGTAGTCTACCGCAACGAGCCGGCGCCGCTGGTCGACCCCGCCGCCCTTCCCCGGCCGGATCGCTCCCTCTTTCCCGTGGCGGAGTGGGCCGCCCGCCTGCCCACCGTGGGCGTCGACTTCTGGGCCGGTCGCGGGGGGTTGTTCGACCAGTCCTTCTTCCCCCGCGCCAGCCAGACCATCGAAGCCCCGGCCCACGGCGGCGTGGTGCGCTTCAAGTCGGTGGACTTGCTGCTGCGGGAGATCGACGAGGTCCGCGCCGGCATGCGCGACAGCCTCACGCTGCTGGGCTTCCAGGACGAGGCTTTCACCTTCGACGCCGAATGGACCGCGGAGTTCTGCGCCAAGTACGCCGAACGCTTCGCCATTCCGTGGTGGTGCAACACCCGCGCCGAGTACCTCACCGACGATCTCGCCCGCGCCATCGCCGCCGCCGGCTGCCGGCAGGTGCAGGTGCCGGTGGAGAGCGGCAACCACTACCTCCGCACGGTGGTGCTGGGCCACTACACCCCGCGCTTCCAGATTCTCAACGCCTTCAACGCCATCCGCCGCGCCGGCATGCGGGCCGTGGCCTCCAATCTCATCGGCCTGCCGTACGAGAACGAGGACATGATCCGCCAGACCCTGGACCTCAACCGCCGCATTCAACCCTACTGGGTGGTGCTGGCCCTCTTCCGCCCGCTGCCCGGCACCAACCTGCACCAGCTGTGCGAGCAGAAAGGCTGGCTGCTGCCGCCAGCCGACGACGCGCCGCCGGACCCGGAACGTCCCGACTACGACCGCCTCCTGCGCCTTCGCTACCCCTGGATTCGCCGGCAGCGCCTTATCTGGTACTACGAGAACTTCATCCGCCTGGTGTACGCCAAGAAGGTCGAACTTCCCTGGGTGATGGAGAAGGAGGAGAGCGACTACGATCCCGCCGAGTGGTCGAGGAAGAATGGGTAGAGGCTGGCGGCCGCGATGGATAGTTGTCAACTGACAACCGAGTTTCCGCGCGCCCAACGCGGCGGGCCGCGGGCCGTTAAGATGTTGGGGGCTTGGGGTCGGTGGCCAGAGGATGGTTGATGCCCACACGCGCGCTCGTTTCCTTCGCGGTCCTGGCCGGGTTCCTGGCCGCTTCCGGGGTGGGATGCTCGTCGGCGCCGGCGCCGATCGACGTGCCGGAGGAGGAGGCCGTGGGGCCCGACGGCCAGAAGTACGCCCCCCACATGCCGCCGGAGATCGCGCGGGAACTGGACGGCTTCCGCGTGGCCTGGGAGGAGGCGGCCAACGCCTCCGACCGCCGGAAGATGGAGTCAGCCGCGCAGAAGTTGAACGCCAAGGCGCTGGAGTATTACGAGGCGCTTTTGAACGGGATGATTGACGACAACGCCCAGGTGCGCCGGGTCTCCTGCTCGGTGCTGGGCTTCCTGCGCGACCCTCAGAAAAAGCCCCGCGTCGCCGAGCGGCTGACGCTGGTGGTCAGGAACGATCTCGAACACTATCTGGTGAAGGTGGCCGCGCTCTATTCGCTCGGCCACCTCCAGGCCATCACCACCGACCTGGCCCCGGTCAGCCGCCTGATGAACGACGAGATGCAGGACCCCCTGGTGCGCGCGGCGGGGGCCTTCGCCATTGGGCGCCTCTACCCCCTGGTGGGCGAGAAAGACCCGAACCGGCCGGTGTTCAACGCGCTGGTGGCGCGCCTGGCCGACCCCGCGCCATGGGTGCGTGAGAACGCCGTGCTGGCGTTGCAGAACGTCCGCGAGCGCGCCGCGGCCGACTACCTGGTGAAATACACCCTGCACGACGACAGCCGCCAGGTCCGCATCCTGACCGTCGCCGCGCTGGAGCAGATCGGCGACGATTCCGCCGTGGAGCCGCTGGTGGAACTGCTTTCGTCGGACGACGCCGAGATCGTGGTCCAGGCCATGTCGGCGCTGGAACGGTTCAGCAGCCACCAGGGGGTCGGCCCGGCCATGGTCGACCAGTTGTCGCACGCCGACCCCATCGTCCGGCGCGAGGCCGCGTTCCTGCTCCGTTACTTCAAGGGCGACGCCGACGCCACCGACGCCCTGGAAGAAAGCGCCGCCAACAAGGGCGAGGCTGAAGAAGTGCGCCAGGCCGCCATCGAGTCCCTCCAGGTCCACCGCGACCCGCAGTCCGTCCCCACGCTCATCCCCATCCTCGACGAACGCATCGAGCGGCTGCAAACCGCCACCGTCTCCGCCCTCAAGGCCATCACCGGCCTGTCGCCGGAAGGCGACAAACGGTACCAAGCCTACTACTGGGAGCAGGCCGTGAAAACCGGCCGCCCCGAAGTGGTCTTCGCCAAGGACTACGAGTTCCATTCCGAGAAGATGCTCAGCGCCGACCGCCGCTACGCCGGCGCCGCCGCGACGGGGGGCACGATCCGCCCCACCGCCAGCACCGCCAACCGCGGGCGCACCGGCGCCATTCAGCCCACGCGCGGGGGAACCACCCAGCAACGCCGGACGAACACCGGGAACACGGGATCGTTCGGCCGCGGCGGCACGACGGGCTTCGGCGGCACGGGCCGCCGCACGCGGTAACGACCATGACCACGGAGGTCACGGAACGGGGCGCTTTCCACGTCGTGCGCATCACCCCGGCGCGCGTGGAGACGGAGCGCGAGGTTGAGCAGATCGCGTTCACGCTCAACGCGCTGGTGAGCGAGATCGAGAAGCCGCGGCTGGTGGTCGATCTCTCCGGAGTGGAGTTTCTCACCTCCCGCGTCCTGGGCCATCTCGTGGCGCTCCGCAGCCGTGCCGAGGCGAAAGAGGGGTCGCTGGCCATCGCGGGGGTCTCATTCGCGCTGATGGAAGTGCTGCGCCTGACGCGCCTCCTGCCGATCTTTCCCCTCTTTCCCACGGCGGACGAGGCCGTGCGCCGGGCCACGTAGCCCAGGGCGAGGGACGAGAGGCGAGGGGCGGGGGACGAGGGAGCGTGGGACGGTGCCTGCCCCATGCCCACGTTCCCACCTTCCTTCCTTCCTTCCTTCCTTCGCCATCTCCCCGTCTCCTTGTCTCCCCGTCGGGTTGGCGCGCCGCGCGGCGTTGGTTTGCGTTGCGGCGGAGGGCGTGGGACACTGGGACGCCACGTATGAGCGACGACTCCCCCACGGGCGCGCCCGCCGCCGAGCGCGAGCACTGGCTGAAGGAGAACCTGGAGGCGCTGGCGATCGCCATCGTCATGGCGCTGGTGATCCGCTTCTTCTGCATCGAGGCGTTCAAGATCCCCACGGGCTCGATGAAACCCACGCTCATGGGCGACACGGCGATCTCGTATGACGACGACGACGGACACCGCCCGGCCTCCCTGCTGCCCGGGGATCGCGCCAACCAGGGCGACCGCATCCTCGTCAACAAGTTCATCTACGAGTGGCAGCCCATGCGGCGCTGGGACGTGGTGGTGTTCAAGTACCCGCTCCAGATGCAGAAGAACTTCATCAAGCGGCTGGTGGGCATGCCCGGCGAGCGGCTTTTGATCACCAGCCTGGGCGACGTGTACACCGCGCCGCTGGAGGGCGGGGACTTCACGATCCAGCGCAAGCCGCCGGCGGTGCAGCGCGAACTCTTCATCGAGGTCTTCCCGGGCGCGGGCTACGACTGGGCCAAGGTTCTGGATCAGGGCTGGACTCCGCCCCGGCCGGGCGCGCCGGAGTGGTCGGTGGAGGGCGACAACCTCCGCGGCCGCGTCAAGGATGCCGGTACCCCCGCGATGCTCACGTTCGCCGCGCACAACCTGTACAACCAGGTGGAGGCCCAGAAACCGTGGGAGTGGGCGCGGCGCTCCCGCGGCAGCGCCCAGCACCCGTGGTCGGAACAGATCCCGGACCCCGCCCGTTTCACCGACCTCCAGGTGGAGTTTGATTTCCGCTTCGACGCCGCGGCGAGCGAGGCCGCGGTGTTGGTGGAGTTCGACGAGGAACTCGCCGCCGGCCGGCGGAACCTGCTCCGGTTCCGCGTGCCCCGCTCCGGCGCCGGCTCGCTCCTCGCCAACGTCGGCGGTCGCGCCTTTTCGCTCGCGTTCAACGCCGGAGATCTCGGCGCCGGCTTCCACCGGCTCGCGGCCTACCACGTGGACGACAGCGCGGCGCTCTTCATCGACGGCGCGCCCGTGCGGCTCACGCCCGCCGCCGCCGGCGACTCGGCGTCGCCCGCTTCGATTCCGGCCACCGGCGCCGGGAACGCCGACGGGGCCAGGTTCACCTACGTCCAGGCGGCGCAGGACGCGCTCCCCGCGCGGAACGACGTGCGCATCGGCGCGGTGAACGCCGATGTCACGTTCCGCGCGGTCCGTCTCCTGCGCGACATCATTTACGAGGTGGAGCAGGACTACAAAGACCCCGCCGACGACCTCGGCCGGGTGGTCTACCGCGTTCCCCCGGATCACTACATGGTGTTGGGTGACAATTCGTTCCGCTCGAAGGACTCCCGCCGCTGGTTCATGCTGGAGATCGCCCTGGTGGACGGGCGGCTCATCCAGGCCGACTTCGAGCCGGACCAGGAGGAAGAGGCGCTGGCGCGGGAGGTCTCCAACTTCACCCAGCGCAATCTTGAGAACGCGATGACCTTGGCGGCCGATCCCGCCCCCTCCGGCCACGCGCCCGCGGCGGCGGGATCGACGGAGCCGGCGGCGTGGAAACGCGCGCTGTTCCTTTCGGGGAAAGAGTCGCTGCCGCTGGTTCTCGACCGGGCGCGGGCCGGGCCGCAGGTCTACGCCTTGATCGACACCCAGGGCCGGCGCCACGCCGTCACCGCGCCGGAAATCCGCGAGGCGCGCATCCGGATCGCGTTTTATGTGCCGCGCGACTCCTTCATCGGCCGCGCCTTCTTCGTGTTCTGGCCGTGGGAGACGCGCTACCAGGCTGTCGGCGACGACCACCCGCTGCGGTCCTGGTTCACCCGCTTGAAACTGGTGCGGTGAACCGCGCCACCCGATGCCAAGCGCGCGGCGGTGGGGGCGCTGCCGTTTGGGTTGGCGCGGGCCGGCACGGGGCCGATCCGGCACGGGCAGCCTCGCCGTGCCGGCCAAGGGTCCCCCGGCGCCGGGTCACGGTCACTGGATTTTCCGGCGCATTGTGACATCATGAGCGCGTTCCCGCGTTCCTGGTTCGCTTCACTCTCCCGCACCACGCCATGCGCGACGACCAAGTCAACCGCTCTGACCCCGACATCCCCGCGTCGTCGATGGCCCTTGGCGTTCGCGAGACCATGGGCGACGCCGAATCGGCGTCGGTGATGCAAGTGTCGCGCCAGGGGGTGGTTTTCTTCGTCAACAGCAACATGACGCGCCTCCTCGACCTGTGTCGCGAGAAGATCGAGGGGCGGCCGTTCGAGGAGTTCGACACCATTCCGTGGGCCAAGGGCATCGTCAAACTTCTCGTCAAGAAGATGCGCAAGCACGGCCGGCCCTTCGAGATCACCCGCCACCTCATCGAGTCGGAATCGGGCGCGAGCGCCTACTGGCGGCTGGCGGTCTTTCCCCGCGAGGGCGGCCGGTTCCACGTCGTCGTCGAAGAGGTCACGGAGTTCCAAAAACTCCGCGAGACTTTCGAGAAGTTCGTCTCGCGCGAGGTGATCGACCTGATGCTGAAGACCCCCGAAAGGGACTTCCTGATCCCCGCGCGCCGCGTCGTCACGACGCTCTTCGGCGACTTGCGCGGGTTCACCGCCTTCTCGGCGACCAGCGACCCGGCGCGAGTCCAGTCGCTGCTGAGCGACTTTCTGGGCGCGATGATCGCCGCGGCCAAGGCCCATCGCGGCACGGTGGACAAAGTGATTGGCGACGGGATCATGGTGCTCTGGGGCGCGCCGATCGAGTCGGAGACCCACGCCCTCGACGCCCTGCGCGCGGCCGAGGCCATGCAGCGCGAACACCGGCATCTGATGAAGGAATGGGCGCTGGCCGGCGTCACGCCGCCGCCGCTGGGCATCGGCGTCGCCACGGGCGAGGCCATGGTGGGCAACCTCGGATCGGGGCAGTTCATGAGTTACACTGCCATCGGCCACGCCGTGAACGTCGCCGCGCGCCTGTGCGGCAAGGCGGAAGGGGGCGAGGTGCTCGTGGCCCGCGACACCGCCGACGTCGCCCTGGCGCAGCACGAGCGGTCGGGCGACGGCCCGCCTCCGCTGCTCAAGAAGGCGGGCGAGATTTCGGTCAAGGGCGTCGCGAAGCCGGTCAACGTCGCGCGGCTGGTGTGGTCGGACGAAGGAGAGCCGGGCGACGAATCGTAGCCGTGTTCCGCGGCTCGTCAAGCGAAGGAGTTCCGAAAGATGGGGAAGGGCGCCAAACAGTTCGGCGCGCTCTGCGTCGAGGCCGGGTTCCTCACGGAAGAGGAACTGCGGGCGGTCATCGCCGAACTCGGCGCGCCCTCGCGCGTCGCGCTGGGCCAGGCCCTGGTGGAGCGCGGCTATCTCACCAACCGCCAGGTCCGCGAGACGCTGGCGCTCCAGGACAAGGAACTGCTCGAGTGCCCGGGCTGCGCCAAGCGCTACGTGGTCAAGGAGTACAAACCCGGCCAAGCCTACAAGTGCAAGGGCTGCGGACACGCGCCGCTGGCCGTGGTGGAGCGTCACCAGCCGGTGGACTTCGACGCGCAGGTGGGCGACTCGGCCGTCGACGTCCCGGCCGTCGCTGTTCCGCCCGTCGGCCCCGCCGCCCCGCCGCCGGACTCGTTCGCCCGCGAGGACGGCGCGCGCATCCGGCCGTCGCGGAGCGACGACGGCTCGTTCATTCGGGAGGACGGCTCCATCATCAGCGCGGGCGGGTCCATCGTGGCCAAACTGGACGCGGACGGAAAACTGGGCGCGGACGTGACGCTCCGGGACGCCGACTTGGACCGCGCGCGCGACCTCATCAGCGGATCGAGCCCCGAGGGGAAATACGTCGTCGACCGGGAGATCGGCCGGGGCGGAATGGGCCAAATCCTGGCCGTGGCCGATCAGGACGTGCGCCGGCAGGTGGCCATGAAACTGATGCTCGGCGCGAGCGAGCGAAAGTTGCGCCGCTTCCTGCAGGAGGCGCAGGTGACGGGGCAACTGGAGCACCCCAACATCGTGCCCCTGCACGAGATCGGCGTCGCGCCCGACGGCAAGGTCTACTTCACGATGAAACTCGTGAGGGGCGAGAACCTGGGCGCCATCCTCCGCGAGGTTTTCACGAGCGACGCCAAGCACGCCGCCGACTTCCCCTTGCCCCGCCTGCTGGAAATCTTCATCAAAATGTGCGACGCGGTGGCGTTCGCGCATTCCAAGGGCGTGGTGCATCGCGACCTCAAACCGGAGAACGTCATGGTCGCCGGCTTCGGCGAGGTGCTGGTGATGGATTGGGGTCTGGCCAAGATCACCGGGCGCGACGACGGGGCGGCTGAAGACCTCGTGCGCACGCTGCGCTCCGAGGAAGGGGTCTCGCTTTCGCTCGACGGCCAGGTGATGGGCACGCCGTCGTACATGCCGCCGGAACAGGCGGACGAGGAGCGGGTCGCGGAGGTCGACGAACTCTCCGACGTCTACTCCCTCGGCGCGATCCTCTACGAGATCCTTTGCGGCCGGCCACCCCACACCGGCGCGGACTCCTGGGACATCATCGCCCAGGTGCTGAAGATCAAGATCAAGCCCCCCGAGACCCATCTCGCGCGGGGGCCGGCACGGGCGCGAAAGGCTGGAAATCCGGCGCGCGGCGCGGATGCTTCCACCCAGCCGCGCCTCGTTCCACCCGAACTCTCGGCCGTGGCGATGAAAGCGTTGGCGAAAAAGAAGCGCGCACGCTACCAGAGCGTCGAGGACCTCCAAAGCGACGTTCGCGCCTACCTCCAGGGCCGGCTGGTGAGCGCTCACCGGTACGGCCGCGTCGAGCGCGCGGTCAAGTGGGTGCGCCTGCACAAGACCGTCTCCCTGGGCGTCAGCGTCGGCGCGGCCGCGGCCATCGTCCTCTGCATCGGCTACCTCTGGTCCCTCAACGCCCAGAGCATCGCCGCGCAGGTGGGCGAGCGCGTGGCGCGGGAAGAGCAGAACAATGCCTTGCGCGCGTCCGCCGCGTCCAACCTCGCCGAGGCTCGGCGCTTGCTTCAGGAGTCCGAGGCCGCGTATCGCCGCGTCGCCGGCGCCGGAAGCAAGAACACGATTCTCATTCCCCTCGGCCAGGATGTGGCCACGGTCGTGAAGGCCTACGGCGGCGACGCGAAGCCGATCACGGAAACGACCGCCGTCTCGGTCCCGACTCGCGTCACCGGGCTGGATTCCTACGCCGACGCCCTGGGCCCGGCCGAGTTGGCCGTGATCTTCGCCAACCGCGCCGCCGACGAGGCGGCGGGCGGCGGCCTCGAAGAAGCCGCCGCGGCCGCCGGAGACGTTCTCGACCGGTGTCGCCTGAACGCGGCGCGTGTCGCCAACGCCGCCGGGAACTTCCAGAAGGCGCTGGAACATCTCGCGAAACTCCAGCGAATTCCGTCCGCCGATTCGGCCGGCGCCGAAGAAGCCCTCTCTTACGCCCAGGGCAAGTGCCCGCTGGAAGTGACCACCCGTCCGACCGGGGCGACGGTCAAGGTCTGCCCGCTGCCGGATGAGAGGTCGATCCCGGAGAAAGCGATCCTCACGGGAAGGTCGCCCTGTTCCTGGCCGGACGTGGAGCGCGGGTCGTATATTCTATTGATCGAAAAGGCGGGCTTCGCGGCGGTTCGGTTCCATCTGCGGCTCGACCGCGAATTGCCACCGGAAGCGGCCCACGAGATGGCGGCGCTCGCCGGTGGGCGGGTGGGGGGATTCGCGCAGGCCCTCGCCGCGGAGCGCGCCCGGCTGGTCGGCTTCGCCCCCGCCCGTCGCGCCGTGCATGTTGATCTCGTGCGCGAGGGTGACGTTCCGGAGAACTTCGTGGTGATTCCGGCCGGATCCTTCCTGTTCGGCGAGGAACTGGACCCTCGTTACGTGGAGACGTTTCTCGCCGGCAAGTACGAGGTCACGGCGGGCGAGTACGAGCAGTTTCTGAACTCGCT
>JACQVU010000217.1 GCA_016209585.1 Planctomycetota bacterium | reverse complement strand
GTCCACAGGCTGAAGGTGATCGCCGTCGCAGCCGTCACCGGGTTGCCCGAAGCGTCCGTCAACCGCCCCTGGAAGTTCACCCGCCCCGGCGGGCCCCCGGCCAGCAGCGGCGAGTCCGCCAAGGGGATCAACACCACCAGCGCCAGCGCGGCGAGAAGACACTTGGGGAGGAAGGAGCGCCCGGTGGCTTTTACCATAGGTAAACCAGTACCTTTCCCAGCGCGTACTATCGCCCGTGCCGAGGCAGAGAACGGAAACTGTCACATTTCACACAAGACCACCACATCTTAACAGTGTAAGTTTTCGGGGAGGCCAGTCAAGTCCAAAGAAAACGAGCCTACAGACCGGCGGGCGGAAGAGGGGAAGGAGAGAACGGGGCTGGCGCTGCCTTCAGCGCGCTGCCCGGTGCCCGGCGCGGGCAACCCTTGTCGTTGCCACTGTGGTTGCCCCTGGGGGCGCCCACAAGGGGGGGCGCGCCGGCATCTTCATCAGCGCTTCGGCGCTTTGGAGTCCCCCGGACGGGCGCGGCTTGCTTTCCGGGATCTTCGGAAACCCCGGCCGGCCTTCGCACGATATAATAGAGGGAGCCGCGCGGACCGAGTCACTGACTTCGGCGCGGCCGGCACGGCCAGACCCGGAAGGGCAGGGGAGGATCGCGCGTTATGCAGAGTCAATCCGAACGGGCAGCCGCCGCCCCTCGCGGCGGGCTGCGGAAGATCGCGGCGTTCCTGATCACGGCGGGGGTGGTGGGAGCCCCGGTGGGCTACTACTTCACCCAGTTCTTCGGGGACGGGCGGGTGCAGACCGTGAGCGCGACCGGGGGCGACGCCGTCGCCGCCGGCGGGGCGCTGTCCGGCCGTCTCAAGGCGATCTCCGCGCGGGTGGACGAGTTGTCGAACCTCCAGCCCAAGCTGGAAAAGGTCGCCGACGCGGTGACCGCCGAACAGAAGCGGCTGCGGACGGAGATGGGGGCGCAGATTGAGAGGATCGGCGGGGACCTCAAGGAGGGCAAGATCCAGCAGGAAGAGTACAACCGGCGGATGGAGACCGTGAACCGGGAGTACGGCGCGCGGCTGGAGGCGCTGGAGGGCGCGCAGAAGACGGCCCAGGCCGACCTGGCGCGGGTGAAACAGGAGACCGAAGCGCTGCGCGGCCAGGTGCGCCAGTTAGACGAGGCCCGGGCGCGTTTGGAAAGCGGGCAGGAGGCGAACGCCGGCCGCATCGCCGACCTGGAGACCCAGGTGGGCACGCTGGAGCAGGACGCCGCGAAGCGCATGGGCCAGATGACCGAGACGCTGGCCATGACCGTGCAGTCGCTCGAAGTGGTCACGGGCAAGGTCAAACACCTGCAAGCCGTCACCCGTGACCTGCAGGAACGCACCGAGACGCAGGAGCGCCGCGCCGACGCCAGCGAGCAGAAAATCGACGAACTGCGCGCGGAGGTCGAGCGCCTGAAACAGGAGATCGCCTCCGTGCTGCGCAATCAGCGGCCTGGCGGCGGGAGCAGTTCTTCCAGCGCCGCGCCGGGCGGGGGCGGGGGTGCGCCGCGCTAACCGTAACCGGCGGGAGATCGCGGCCGGGGTGTCTCCGGGCATCACCGGCCCCGGCGCCGGCTCGACCGGCTGCCCACCGTTGTTTCCGGGGCGGGGCGACCCGATGGCGCTGACCGCGCTCACTTTCCTGCTCCCGGCGCTGGCCGCTATTCTCGCCGTTGTCGGCGGCGCGCCGGCCGCGCGGGGCCGCTTCGGCCCGAACTTCGCCCAGGCCTGGCGTGACGCCTTGGGCTACGGCGCGCTGCTTCCCGGCATCGTCGCCGCCCTGGTCTCCCTTGGCGGGCGGCTGGAGCCGGCCGGCGCCTTGGCGTTGACGGCGCTGTCGGGAGCGTTCGGGGTCTTTTGCCTGGGCGTCTCGCTGGGGGCCGGCCGCGCGTTGCCGGCGTCGCTGCCCGCCGCGGGGCCGGTGGTGGCGTTCCTGGTCGCGGCCGCGCTGCACGCCAGCGCGTTCGTTTCCGAGCCGCTGGTCGAGTACGCCACGCTGCGCCTGGGCGGCCCGGCGCCGGCGGTGGACTTCATCACGGCCACCAACCCCGTGGCGCTGGCGGCCTGGCACGGCGCGGGCCGCGACCTGTTCGGCGAGGGGCGCATGTACCTGACGCTCTCGCCCATCGGTAAACTGTATCATTCCTACCCCACGCTGTCCGCCGCCGCCGGCTGGTACGCGGTGGCGGGGTTGGGTTTGCTCGCGGCGGGAGCCGTCCCCCGGCGCGGCGAGACTGCGCGCGGCCCGTCGCGCGGTGGCTTCACGGTCTACGACGCGGCCTATCTCCTGTTCGTGGTCGGCGGGTGTTTCTACTTCGCCTGGCGGCTTTCCACCTCGGGCAAGTGGCGGCGCGGCCTCTTCCGCCGGTTGGGGCTGGAAAAACTGCCGGTCCGGGCGGGGTCCGCCCCCTGCCTCTGGTTCCACGGCGTTTCGGTGGGCGAAGTGTTGTCGGCGCGCACGCTCATCCGCCGCGCGCGGGAGCGCTTCCCGGATTGCGTGGTGGCCGTTTCCGCCACCACCCCCGCGGGCATGCGCGTGGCCAAGGACGCCTACCGTGATAGCATGGTGTTCTACTACCCGCTGGACCTCTCCTGGGTGGTCGCCAGGTTCCTTGACAACGTGCGTCCCGCCGTCATCGTCCTGATGGAACTGGAACTCTGGCCCAACCTCCTCGCCGCGGCCCACGCGCGGGGCGTGCCGGTGATCGTGGCCAACGGCCGCATCTCCGAACGCTCCTTTCCCAAGTACCGCCTCTTCCGGCCGCTGCTGGCGCCGATGTTCAGCCGCGTGGCCGCCTATTCCGTGCAAACCACCCTCTACCGCGATCGGCTGGTGGACATGGGCGTGCCGCCCGACCGGGTGCGCGTGACCGGCTCGCTGAAATACGACAACGTGGAAACCGACCCGCGCGGAGAGATCGGCCCCGAGATGCGCCGCGCCCTCGGCATCAGCCCGGCCGAAACCGTGCTCCTCGCCGGCTCCACCCACGCCCCGGAGGAGGAGATCGTGGCCCGCGTCCATCGCCGCCTCCAGCAGGCGACCGGCCGTGCGATCCGCCTCATCGTCTGCCCGCGCCATGCCGAGCGCGCGGCCGACGTGGCGCGTCTGCTCGCGGTGGCGGGGTCCGCGGGCGCGGCGGGGGGAGGCGTCGCGGGCGCCGGCGCGTTCCCCGTGATGTACAGCGCGCTGCGGGCCGGGGCCACGCCGGCCGGGGATCCGGCTCCGGCGCCCATCGTGGTCGACGCCGTGGGCGTGCTTGGCAAACTCTATGCCGCCGCCGACCTGGTGTTCGTGGGCGGGTCGCTCCTGCCGCGCGGCGGGCAGAACATGCTCGAACCGGCCGGCCTGGGGAAGCCGGTGCTCTTCGGGCCGCACGTCTTCAACTTCCAGGAAACCGTCGACAAGATGCGCGCCGGCAACGGCGCCATCCAGGTAGAGGGCGAGGCCGACCTGTTCGAGCGCCTGCTCAGCCTCCTCTCGCGCCCGGCGGAGGCCGCCGCCCTCGGCGCCCGCGGCCGGAACGTCATCCTGGCTGAAAAGGGCGCCACCCTCCGCACGCTGGACATGCTGGCCGACGCCCTCGCCGCCCCGCGGTGACGGCGCCGCCCGCCGTCCGCCACCGCGCGGGCGGGGTGAAATGGAATGGAGTCCGATTCCTTTCGCGCCTTCTTCGTCGTCAACCCCCGCTCCGGCGGGGGCGCCACCGGCCGCCACTGGCCGGCGCTGCGGGAGATCGTGGCGCGGGAGTTCGGACCGTTCGACTTCGCCCTGGGCGCATCGCGCGGGGACAGCGCCGCGCTCGCGCGCCGGGCCGTGGAGCGCGGGTACGAAATGATCGTGGCCGTCGGCGGCGACGGCACCATCAGCGACGTGGCGGCCGGCTTCTTCGCGCCGGGCCAGCCGCGGCCCATCCGGCCGGGCGTCGTGCTGGGCGTCTTGCCCGGCGGAACGGGCGGTGACTTCATCCGCGCCCTCCACGTGCCGCGCGACCCCGCCGTCGCGGCCCGCCTGCTGCGGGGCCGGGAGAGCGCCTTGCTGGACGCCGGTTTCGCGCGGGCCGCCGCCCCGACGGGAGGCGAGGCCATACGCCATTTCGTGAACGTGGCCGACTTCGGCATCGGCGGCGAGGTCTCGCGCCGGGTGAACCGCTCCTCAAAACGCCTGGGCGGCTTCCTCTCGTTCCTGTTGGCCGCGACCCCCACGCTGCTCACCTACCCGCCGCGCGAGTTCCGAATCGTCATCGACGGCGGCGCCGAGCGCCAGGTGCGCGCCCGCGGCGTCGCGGTGGCCAACGGCGCGTACTTCGGCGGGGGCATGTGCGTCGCGCCGGAAGCCCGCCTGGACGACGGCCTGTTCGACGTGGTCATCTTCGGCGCGTCCCGGCGCCTCCGCGACATCCCCCGGATGCGCCGCATTTACGACCCCCACCGGCCACCGGGCGCGCTGCCGGGGGCCGAGACCTTCCGCGCCCGCGCTCTCTTCGCCGAGGCCACCGACTCCGGCCCGCCCGCGCTCCTGGACGTCGACGGAGAAAACCCCGGCACCCTGCCCGCCTCTTTCGAAATCCTCCCCGCCGCGCTCCGCGTGAAGCGGGGCGGCCATTCACCCCGCCAACAACCGCCGGCGATCGACCACCGCGGCGCGGCGAACGCCGTACGCTCTTGAGTTTCCCGCTTCTCCGCGCCCGCCGGCCGAATGACCTGCTGCAACAGGTTCTTACTTGGCCGGCGCCGATGGCGCGGCCACCCGCGTCTGCGTTCCGCGAACCGCCTTCCGCGGTGGCGGCGCCTCGGTGGTGGGAGTGAGATAGGTGATCAGCGTCGCCAGGGTGTCGCGCAACTGGTCGCGCTGCACGATCATGTCAACCATGCCGTGCTTCTCCAGGAACTCGGCGCGCTGGAACCCCTCCGGCAACTCCTTCCCGATGGTCTGCTGGATCACCTTCGGCCCGGTGAAGCCCAATAGCGCCTTCGGCTCGGCGATCACCACGTCGCCCAGCGAGGCGAACGAGGCCATGGAGCCTCCCATCGTCGGATGGGTGAGCACCGAAATGTAAGGCACCCGCTCCTCCGCCAGCCGCGCCAGAACGGCGGCGGTCTTGGCCATTTGCATCAGCGAGAATATCCCCTCCTGCATCCGCGCCCCGCCGCCCGACCCGGAGACGATGACCAGCGGGCGGCGCCGCGCCAGGGCCACTTCGGCCGCGCGGCAGATCTTCTCGCCCACCACCGACCCCATGGACCCCATCAGGAACGACTGGTCGATCACGCACAGCACCACCGGCAACCGGTGGATCTCGCCCGTGCCGTACACCGCGGCGTCGGTCAGGCCGGTGCGCTCCTGCTCAGCCTTGAGTTTCGCGGCGTATGGCTCCTTGGCCTCGAAGAGCAGCGGGTCCGCGGACGCGAACTCCTTTCCCTCTTCCCGGAACGAGCCTTCGTCGAGCAACTGCTCGATGCGCGCGACCGCCGGAATGGGAAAGTGGTAGTTGCAGTCCGGGCAGACGAACAGCAGTTCCTCCACCCGGCTGCGATAGATCATGGAAGAGCAGAAGTCGCACCGCATCCACAGCCCGTTGTGCGGACTCTGGTCGGTCTGCGCGCGACGCTTCTGCTTGTGTTTGCGACGGAATCCGAAAGGCATGCCTCGATCCGATCTCCTCGACCACGGTCTGAGCGCCCCCGTCACACCC
>JACQVU010000216.1 GCA_016209585.1 Planctomycetota bacterium | reverse complement strand
GGGCGATCTCGCCCGGCGTCGCGTTGATCAACCGGGCGGCGAGGGCGCGGCAGTCGTCGTAGCATTTCGTCCACTCGGGGGCGTCGGCCACGCCGTTATCGCGCACGCCGTGAATCTGGCGGATCTCGGCCTCAGCCACGCGGCGGGGGCGGGGGGCGACGTTGGCGTGGTTCATGTAGGCCCAGCGCGAGATCACGTCGCTGAACTCGGCTGAGCGGATGAGCGGAACGTCCATGCCCCGGGGCGGCCCGGCGCCTACTCGTGCGGCCAGACGAAGCCGTGCCGGCGGCCGAGCCAATAGGCCAGGCAGTAGTCCACGCCGGAGAAGACGACGTTGCCCGGGCTTCCGGCGAAATCGTCGAGCGTGTAGGGATTGGCCTTCCACTCGTAGGTGTTCGAGGCCCGCTCATAGATGGGCAACGCGAAGGCGGCCTGCGGGAGATAGTCGATGTCGTAAAAGAGCGCCACGCGGATGTCCTCGCGCCCGAGGTTGAGCACCTCTTTGTCGGTTTTCTGTTTCCTGAACCACTTGAGCGTCAGCACGCCGTCGTCGATGGCCTTGTGGTAACTGTCGGCGTCGCGTTCTTCGCCCTCCATGGCCGCGTAGACGAAGTTGAAAAGCGAGTTCAACTCGTCGCGGTCGGCGCCCCAGGCAAGGCGCATGGATTCCTGGTATCGGGCGCGGTAGTCGGGTTTCTGCTCCAGCGACAGCGTGACGTAGAAGGACATGAAGGCGATGTTGTCGTTGGAGTGCTTGGTCTTGCCGATGGCCTTGAACTTGGTGTGCTTGGCCACGTCTAAGTAGCCGTCGTCGATCAGTCGCTCGTAGAAGCGCTCCATGTCGCCCCCCGGGCCCTCGGCCCAGGCGGCGGCCTTGAGCGTCGCCAGCGCCTGGAGAGCGGAGAGGCCGATGGGGATCACCCAGTACCGCACGGCATCGAACTCGCCGTAGCGGGTGGTTTCGCCGTCCAGGTCGGTCACCCGCATGTTGTGGTCGCGCAGGTGGCGGCCGAAGGCGATGAGCGTGCGCCGCGCCTCCTTCACCAGCGCGACGGTGTCCTCGTCTTTCTCGTTCTCCAGCGCCTTGATGGCGTTCACGATGCCGAAGACCATGCCGGAATACTCGCCGCGCGAGGTGTTGTCGGTCCACCACAGCCCCTTGAACTCGCCCTGACCCTCATGCGGTTTGTAATGTTCGCGGTCTTTCTCGTTCGTCATCCAGGCCTTCGCGAAGAGGTCGTTGTTCATCAGGCAGCGGGTGATCAGGCCCTCTTTCCCGGTGATCTGGTGCAACATCATCACGCCGCGCAGCACCCGGTGGAGCACGGCCTTGTCCTGGGCGTCGCCGGTGACCTCGAACCGAAACGCCTCCGCCGCCAGTTGGCAGCCGGACCAGAAGGCCTGGTCGGCGAGGTAAGGCGTGAGCATCGGCTTCGACGGGTCCGGCGGCTGCCGCACGTCGGCCAGCGGGCGCTTGTAAACGAGCAGCCCCTGCTCGGTCATCAGGTGGTCGCGAAAGAGGCGCTCGTAGGTGTCCGCCTTCTCGCGCAGCGTCACGTCGTAGTTTTGCGCCAGGCCGCGCGCGCGGCTCGCCTCCCAGTCATACTCCACGTAGGACCAGTGGCGCTTGTGGGTCATGCCGCAGCCGGCGGCGGAGGAGAGCGCGAGGAAGAGCGCGGCGAGAGCGGCGCACCGGCGCACTCGGCCGCCGATGCGGGCAATGGGAAGCGGCTTGACGATCATTTCGTTCCTCCCTCGACCGGCGCCGGCGCGGCGGGTGCGGCTGGCGCCGGCGGCGGGAGTTTCGCGGGCTTGGGAGCGGCGGCGCGGTGGACGCCGTCTTCGGCTTCCAGGCGGTCGCGCTCGGCGTCGGTGGACGGGGTGATGACGACCGGGTTGGTGAGGATCCAAGGGTCGCGGCCCTGGAAACACTCCACGCGGTAGAGGCCGGGGTCTTTGACCCGCAGGCGGAGGATCGTGGCGTCGTCGGCGAAGCGCGCGACGCGGCCGTCCTTCAGGATGCGAATCTGGCAGGGGCGCGGCGCGCGGACGGTGAAGTCTATCCCGCGCCGGAAGGGAATGGTGGCGCCGATGGTCTCCTCTCGCGCGGCTGTTTCGACGCGCCACTCGAAGCCTTCGGGCGCGCCGCGGTGATCAAACGCGATGTATCCGCGCGCGGAGCGGAGCGCCTCGACCACGCGCTCGCGCGACAACCCCTCCACGAGCAGGTGGTTGGTGGCGATGGGGGCGAAATCTTCCGGCTCCTCCGACAGCAGCGGCAGTTCCTCGTCGGTGGAGATCACCGCGGTGGCTGGTGACGCGCGGAAGGCGGTCTCCCACTCCTCAATCACTTTGTCAGGGCGGTAGGTCCAGGCCGCGTGCCAGCCGTGACGGGAGACGAAGGGGCGGTAGAAGAGCGTGGCCAAGGCCCAGAAAAACGGCTCACTGGAGGCGATTTGGCGGGAGAGGTTCCAGACCTCAGCCACGGCGAGGTCGGGGGGAAGCGACTCGACGGTCAGTGGCCCGCCCGGCGGAAGGAGCGCCAACTCGTCCAGGCGGGGGGTCTGACTCTGTTGATCGAGGGTGAGGAAGAACTCGTGGCGCCAGCGGCGGCAGGTTTCTTCGACGTGGCCGCGGGTGCGTCCGGGGTGGCCGGTGTCGACGTAGACCCGCGCCAGGCCGTTCACGTCCTGATAGGTTTTTCCCCCACGCAGGTCGAGCACATGTTCCGGCGCTGATTCTGGCGGCGAGGCGCATCCCGCGCCGCAGGCGACCAGCGCGACCAGGATGGGAACGAAGGCGAGGTTACTGTATGTCGCATTTCCCGGAGGCATGGGGGGATTGTAGAAGCGGGAGTCAAGGTGGGCAACGCAATTCCCGGCGAGCGCCGGCGCGGCCGGTGGCTGGTTTCGGGCGGCGGGGTTGGGCCGCCGGGCTGGTATAATCGCGCCGGTTGAGGCGACTGCCCCATGCGTATCCTGCTGCTGCACCCGCACGACATCACCTCTGAGCGCGAACCGTGGACGGTGCGCATCACCTCCCTGGCGGGGGAGTTCGTGCGCCGGGGCCACGAGGTGAAACTCATCTATCACCTGCTCGACTCTTCCCGCCCGGTGGAGGAAGCGGCCCGGCGGCAGGATTACCCGTTTGAGACGCTGCCCTTCGTCCGTTATTCGCGGACCTTCTTCCGGAAGAACCGGCGGGTGCGGGAGATCGCCGCGTGGGCGGACGTCATCCACTTTCAGAAGTGTTTTGCCCAAGCCGCCATTCCGGCGTTGTACGCGGGGTATCACCACCGCATCCCGGTGCACTACGACTGGGATGATTGGGAGTGGGGCATCTGGTCGTACCACCCCGAGGAAGCCCGCGCCGGGCGCCTCATCCAGCGGATGGAGGCGACGTTGCCCACGCTCGCCGATACGGTCTCAGTTTCCTCCGACTTCCTGCGCCGCTGCGCCCTGCAGGTGGGAGTGAGGGAGGACAAGATCTACGAAGCGCCGGTGGGGGCCGACCTGGACCGTTTCCGTCCGGACGTGGACGGCCGCAAGGCGCGGGAGCAGTACCGCGCCGCGGGGCCGCTGGTGCTCTACCACGGCCAACTGGCGGGCGCGCAGTTCGCCGACCAGGTGCTCCAGGTGGCCAAGACGGTGGCTGACCGGAACGTCGCGGCCACGTTCATGATCGTCGGCGGCGGGGAGATGATGGGCGAACTGGTGCGCCGGGCCGAGGTACTGGGGGTGCGCCGCACGGTTGTTTTCACCGGGTTCGTGGCGCACGCCCGGGTGCCGGAGTTCATCGCCGCCGCGGACGTCTGCCTCGCGCCGTTCGCCGACAATGACCAGGTTCGCGCGAAGTCACCGCTGAAGATCGTCGAGTACCTCGCCTCCGGCAAGCCCATTGTCGGCTCGGCCGTCGGCGAGGTGGTCACGATGTTGAGCGGCGCCGGCGTGCTCTGCAAGGCTGGGAACACCGATGAAATGGCCGCCAAGGTGATTCAATTGCTGCAGGATCCGGGCGCCCGCGCCGACCTTTCGCGCCGCGCCCGGCGCCGCGCCGAGGAGAAGTACAACTGGGGGCGCACGGCGGAGAACCTCCTGGCCGCCTACGAGGCCAGCCTGGAGGAGTACCATCGCCTCTACGGACCGCGCCGGCCGGACCTGGACTACCGGGCGGGGCCGGCCCGGGTGGCGACAGCGTCCGCGGCCCCGGTCGCGCCCGTGGCGGGCGCGCTGGCGCGGGAGAGGGCCGGCGCCGCCGGGGGTGAATGAGCCGCGGAGTCGCGGGCGACCGGGCGAGGGCGGCTCACGTCAGTCGCATGGTATGATCGCCAAGGTGGAGGCGCGGTAACATGACGAAGACGGCGCGCGCGTCTGGCAACGGCCGTTCGGTCAAGCGGGTGCGAGCGGACGACATCGTGGTCTCCGCGAAGGATTACGTCGATCGTCGCACCGACGAGATCGCCGCGAGGCTCGACGACGCGGTCACGGGGCTGAACGCCAAGATCGACGACGCGGTCACGGGGCTGAACGCGAAGATCGACGGCGCGGTCACGGGGTTGAACGCGAAGATCGACGGCGCGGTCACGGGGTTGAACGCGAAGATCGACGGCGCGGTCATCGGTCTGAACGCGAAGTTCGACGGGCTTCGGGCCGAGTTCGCGGGCCTGCGGTCCGAGTTTCAGGGCCTGCGGTCCGAATTCGAGGGTTTGCGCTCCGAGTTCGCCGGCCTCAAGTCCGAGTTCGCCGGCCTCAAGTCCGAGTTCGCCGGAGCGCGCTCAGAGTTGCAAGCCGTGCGGACGACGGTGGAAATGGTGTTGGAGGTCGTGGCGCCTCTCGCGAAGGCTGTCGCGCAGATTCAACAGGACATGGCGATGGTGAAGGAGCGCACGGCGCCGCGCGCTCCGCTGGGTTTTCGCGCCGAAACGACGCCGGAGGCCGGCCCCCAGGGCTTCGGCCGCGCCATCCCGTGAGAGCCGGCCCCGAACTGACCGGGTTTCGCCTCGCGCCGACTCGGTCGATGGGCTGGTGAGGCGGGCGGTGGCGCGGTGACGGGCGCTCGACCTCTCTTTCGGACGGGACGCGGGGCGTGGGGCAAGACAGGAGTGGCGCGGTGACGGGCGCTCGACCGCTCTTGCGAACCGCCGGAGAAACACGATGAAAGCCAAGACCATTCGCGAGACTTTTCGCAAGACTCCGTTCCGGCCGATCGAGGTCGTCATGAACAACGGCAATCACTACCACTGCCCGTCGCCGGAGATCATGGTGACGGCGGAATGGGTGTGTCTCAGCGACGAGCTGGGCGGCCCCTTGATTCTGGACACGGATTCCATCGCTGAAATCCGCGTGAGTCGTGCCAGGAAGCGTCGGGCGGGGAGCGCGCCATGAAGGCCGAGGCCATCCGAATCGTTTTTCGCACGACTCCCTACCGGCCGTTGGAGATCGTCATGAACAACGGCAACCACCATTATTGCCCCTCGCCGGAGATCTTCGTCAGCGACATCTGGGTGGTTCTGAGCGACGAGTTCGGCGGGCCTTTGATTCTGGACACCGACGCGATCGTCGAAATCCGCGTGAGTCGAGCCAGGAAAGGCCGGGCGCCGAAAGTGGCGAAATGAGAGGCGAACCGGGCGAGGCGGAACCACGAATGGACACGAAGTGACGCCAATTCAGACAGGGTTCTTCCATGCTCTCTCGCGTTTCGCCGGAGGCGCCATGCGCACCGTGAACTCCTCCCCTGGCCGGCTGGCCCGCGGCGTTCTCCTGGCGCTCCTGGTCATCGTCGGCGGAGTCGTCTCCGACACGGCCTGGTCGGTGGACACCACGCCCCTCAAGATCAACTTCCAGGGCCGGCTCACCGACACCAGCGGCGTCCCGGTCAACGGCTCGCGGGAGATCAACTTCCGCTATTACGACGCCGCCACCAACGGCACGCTCCTGTACGCCGAGGCGCGGGGGGCCGGCGACCCGGTGGTGGTCACGCTGGGCAACTACGCCGTCGAACTCGGCGCGGGCACGCGCTTCGGCGGCTCCAAGACCAACTTCAAAGACATGTTCACCGACACCACCATCGCCGCCGTCTGGCTGGAACTGCAAGTGGTGAACGAATCCGCGATGACGCCGCGCCTCCGCCTGCTGGCGTCGCCATACGCCCTCAACGCCGACCATCTCGACGGCCAGGACGGCGTCTACTACACGAACTCCGACAACCAGTCGTCGGGCACGCTGCCGGTGGCCCGGCTGCCGGCCGACGGCTACGCGGCCACCTACGTGAACACCTCCGGCGACGATTCCATGACCGGCAACCTGACGGTCAGTGGAACGGTCGTGGGTGGTCGCACCAGCCAGACCTGGAGCGCGTCGCGCACGGGCGGCACGGCGAGCACGTCGTGGACGACCATCCCCGGCCTCTCCATCACCTTCACGCTCGCGCGCTCCGCCACCGTGAACATGCTGGCGTCGGGCGAGATCCGCTCCTACCAGGACGGGAGCTACTGCCACATCGCCTTGCGTTTCGTGGTCGACGGCGCCGGCCGCGGCGACCCCACCCACGGCCAGCGCATCGACGTGATCCCGGCCACCGGCATCATCTGGTGGCAACCGTTCGCGCTTTCGGACTACGCCAGCCTGGCGGCTGGCAGCCATACGATCGAGATGCAGGTGAGGGAGAGCGGCCAGGCCGCGCCCCACTGCGTGGTGTGCTCGGAGGGCGACGGCTCCACCCCCGGCTACACGGGCGGGGCGTTGACGGTGTCCGCGTTCTATGATTGACACGGCCAAAGGCTGAAGGCTGAAGGCTGAAGGCGGGAAGGGCGCGAGAGGCGGAAAGGTGAAGAGTTTCCCATGATTCAAACTGACGCCCACGACCAGGTTTCTCCCGAGCAGCCGGGCGCGCCCCTGTGTCCGTCCATCTTCCCCCCTTCGCACGCTTCCAGCCCTTCGCGCCTTGCTGGCCTCTCGCGCGGTCTTCGTGTCGCGGCGCTGGTCGTCATGTCGTTTCTCGCGGTCGATGTCGCCCATTCCGTGGACACGACTCCGCTAAAGATCAACTTCCAGGGCCGGCTCACCGACGTCGCCGGCGCGCCCGTGAACGGCGCGCGCGACATGGTCTTCCGCTACTACTCCGCCGACACCGGCGGCACGCTGCTCTACGCCGAGAGCCGCACCGCCGGCAACGGCAACCAGGTGACGGTGACGCTGGGGAACTACGCCGTGGAACTGGGTGGCGCCATCCGCCTGTCGGGCGGCGCGGGCGGCTCCGCGGCCGACTTCGCGTCGGTCTTTTCCAACGCGGCCGGCTACACCCCCGTCTGGCTGGAGTTGCAGGTGGTGGGCGAAGCCGTGATGACCCCGCGCGTTCAGGTTCTCTCCGCCCCCTACGCCGTCAACGCCGAGCGGCTGGACGGGCAGGACGGCGTCTACTACACCAACTCCGGTAACCAGTCGTCAGGCTCGCTACCGGTGGCGCGGCTTCCGGCCGACGGTTACGCCGCCACCTACGTGAACAGCACGGGCGACACGATGTCGGGCGCGTTGGACATGGGGGGGAACGCCATTTCCAACTCTCCGTCCATGTACAAGGTGCTGGCCTACCTGATCATCAGCACCGGGCCGGGCGGCTCCGACCAGAGGCTGGACAACTACAACGCTTGGTACGACATTCCCGGCCGTTCGCTGGCGTTCACCAAGAGCTACGCCTCCACGCTCATCCGGGTCTCCTATTCCGACATCCTGGGGCAGAACGGCACCACCTACAGCACCGCCAACTTCCAATTGATGGTTGATGGGGTGAGGGTGTCGTACTTCTCCGCGGCCGACGTGACCGCCACGGGCTGGGACATGGAGGAGGCCACGCACACCGCCATTGTCGCCGGTCTTGCGGCCGGGGCGCACACGTTCACGGTGCAATGGTACATGCCATCGGGCGCGGGCACGTCGCAGTTGCTCGCGGGGTGGAACAAGTCGCATAACTACATGATGGTCGAGGAACTTCCGCAGTAGCGGCCCCGCCCGGTCGGGCGATATCTGAATCGACAGAAAGGAACGCATCACATGGCCCGTATCGCTCGCCCTGTCCGCGGCGTCCGCCTGTTCCCCACGGTCGCGGCCGCGCTGGCGCTGGCGTCGACGCTCGCCGTCGGCGGCGGATCGGCCCACGCGCAGGCCAATCCCCCCGTGGACCAGAAGGCCATCGACCAGGCCATCACCAAATCCGCCGACTACCTGCTGGCGCACGTCGCCGACAACCCCGGCCCCGGCTTCCTCAAATCCGACCCCCTTCTCCTCCTCGCCCTCACCTACGGCGGCAAGGAGAAAGAGAAGGCGGTGGAGGAACTGATCAAGAAGGTGGTCACCTACAACCTGAACAAACCCGGAGACCCCTACCCCGTCTACAACGTCGCCCTGCGGGCCATGGCGCTTGAGAAACTCGACGCCCGCAAGTACCAGCAGGAGATCGGCCAGTCCGCCTGGTGGCTGGTGAACGCCCAGACCGACAACGGCCAGTGGGACTACCACGGCCCGAAGACGGCGGTCCCCTACCAGTTGCCCACGCTGAACAAGCGGCCCGACAACTACTTCGGCCGCCCGCTGGCCGCGGTGAAGACGTTCCTGGAGACGAAGCGCGTCGAGCCGTGGGCCACCTTCTCCAGCGGCACCGACGAGCCGGGCAAGGTCTACCGCAACACCTCCACCATGCAGTACGGCGTGCTCGGCCTGTACGCCGCGCTGCGCTCCAACGTCATCGTCCCCGAGGAGACACTCAAACGCGCCGAAACCGTCATCCTCGACTCCCAGAACGTTGACGGCGGCTGGGGATACACCACCGCCACCGACGAGAAGAACTCCTGGGGGAAGCAGAACCAGTCCACCGACACCATGACGGCCGGCAACCTGGCGGCGCTGGGCGTGATCCAGGCCTACCTGCCGACGAAAGACGGCCCCCGCATCACCAAGGCGCTGGAGGCGGGGTTCAAGTACCTGGGCCAGCAGATGTACATCACGAAAGAGCGCAAGCGGCCCACCCCGGTCTTTCTCGACGTTCCCCTCGGCGGGATATACTACTACTATGCGCTCTACTCGATGGAGCGCGCGGGGATCATCTGCGCCCGTGCCCGGTTCGGCGACGACGACTGGTACGCCATCGGCGCCAAGGCGCTCCTGGAACTCCAGTCGGCCGACGGCTCCTGGGGCGACCAGGTGAAAGACGGGAAGGCGCCCTACGATGACCGGCTGCTCTCCACGGCGTTCGGGTTGCTCTTCCTCAAACGCGCCACCCCGCCCATCGAGATCACCCAGGGGCCGGACATCAAGCCGGCGAAGAAGTAGCGCCGGAGTTTTCATCGCAGGACCAACGCCATGCCCGCCAAAGACCTCTTCCTGTTCACGCTGGTCGTCGCCACGCTGGGCGTTTCCGCCTACGCGGCGCTCGCGCCGCGCGAGACTGCGCCCGATACGGACCTGGCCCGCGTCGCGCGCGAAGTGCGCGACCTGCGCCAGCAGGTGGCGGCTGACTTGGCGGAACTTCGCGCGGCGCCAAACGCGGCCAGCTCCCCCGCCGCGCCCGGCGCGGGCGCTCCGGTGGCGGGCGCGGGAACCGACGCCGCCCCCGCTACCCCGCCGGCGCAGCGGGAGGAGTTCTCCAAGGAGATCACCGCTCTCCGCGCGGAGGTGGCGCGCCTCCGGGAGATCTCCGCGCGGGCTGAGGCCGCTCGCTCGGCCGAAGGCGCCGCGGCCGGCCAGGCGGGCGCGGCGGCCGCGCCGGGCGAGGCGACTCCCCCGGAAGAGGCGCGCGCGGCCATGCGCGGCGCGCTCAAAGACGCCATGAAAGACCTGGAGCGCGAGAAGGTCGCCGCCAAGGTGAAAGAGGCGCGACGCCACGCCCTGGAAGAGGCCGCCGGCCAGATTCAGAAACTGGCCGCGGAAATGGGCCTCTCGCCGGAAGAGCAGGCCAGCGCGCTCCAGATGGTCGAGAAGAGTTTCGACGCCAAGGCCGCGCTCAAGGATGAGTTCGCCGACGACCCCGAGAGCGAGGAGTTCCAGGCGCGCATGAAGGAACTCGACCAGCAGTTCCACCAGGGGATCGAATCGCTGCTCGGCCCCCAGCGGTATGAGGAGGCCTTCATCTCCCGCTCCCGCGGGGAGTGGGAGAAGCAGGACGTGCGGCGCGCCGAGTCCATCGACCAGGCCTTCACCCGTTACGGCGCCCAGCGCGGCGTCAGCGGCGCGCAACTGGCGCGCACGCGCACGACGGTGGAAGAAGGCATGGCCCACATGACCGAACTGGAGCGCCGCCGCCGCCCGACTCGCGCCGACCCGGCGCTGGAGGAAGAGATCCAGCGCACCGGCGCGGCGCTGGAGTCGGACCTTCGGGCGCAACTCGGCGACGAGGGCTTCGAGGCGCTCCGCCAGGAGTTCAAGAACGCGGGCGGGAAGTAAGAGCCGGTCCCGAACCGATGGGGTTTCGCCTCCGGCCGTCTTGGTCGATGGGATGGTGAGGCGGGCGGACGGGCGGGGGGTCCTCTCTTCCGGCGCTATGGTATGATCCAGGGTGGAGGTGCGGCGACATGGGCAGGGCGGCGCGCGGGTCTCGGAACGGTCGTTCGGTCAAGCGGGTGACGGAAGGCGACATCGTTGTCTCCGCGAAGGACTACGTCGATCGTCGGACGAACGATATCGCCGCGAGACTGTTGGAGGTCGTGACGTCTCTCGCGAAGGCTGTCGCGCAGATTCAACAGGACATGGCGATAGTGAAGGAGCGCACGGCGCCGCGCGCTCCGCTGGGTTTCCGCGCCGAACCGACGCCTGACAACTGAAAACCGATGACCGGCGACTGACGCCTCCGATGTCGCCCCGGCTTCGACTCTGTTTCCACGTGCTCCTCTTCCTGGCGCTCGCCGGGGC
>JACQVU010000209.1 GCA_016209585.1 Planctomycetota bacterium | reverse complement strand
GTTGGGGACCGATCGGACGGATCAGACGGATCGGTCGGATCACATTGTCGCCGCCCCATCCCCCGACCCCCGACACCTGACCCCCAACCCCCTCCCATGCTCCTTCGCAGACTCTTGACGCCGCCGATAACCGAGCGCACGCGCCTTTCGCGGCTTTGGCGTCTGTTCGGCCGCGCGGGGTATCAGCCCCATCCGGCGCAGTGGGAGTTTCACCGCTCGACCGCCCGCTTCCGGGTGCTGGTGGCCGGGTCGCGGTTCGGCAAGTCGCGCGCCGCCGCGATGGAGGCGCTGGCCGCGCTGCTCGCCGGTCGCGATCGCCGGGTCTGGATCGTGGGGCCGTGCTACTCGCTGGCTGAGAAGGAGTTCCGCTACCTCGTCGCCGCCGCCCAGCGGCTGGGGATCATCCGGAAGTTGCGTTACGCCGGCGACCACATGCGGCTCTGGTGCGTCAACGGTTCGGAGGCCGAAGTGCGTTCAGCCGCGCGGCCGGCGAGCCTGCTGGGCGAGGAAGTTGACTTGTTGATTGTGGCCGAGGCCGCGCAGGTTCCGCGCGAGGCCGTGGAGCGCTACCTGCGCCCGCGGCTGGTGTCGCGGCGCGGCGCGCTGATCGTGCCGACCACGCCGCGCGGTTACGGCTGGGTGCAGGAGTTCTACGAGCGCGGGCTGGACCCCGCGGCCAACCCCGGGTGGCGATCCTGGCAGTTCTCGACCGCGCAGAATCCCACCGTCGCCGCCGACGAGATCGCCGACGCCCGGCGCGCGTTGCCGGCGTCGATCTTCGCCGAGCAGTTCGAGGGCAAATTCGTGGCCGAGGCCGGCCTCGTCTACCCCGAATTCTCGCGCGAGGTCCACGTGCTGCGCGAGATCTCGCCCGATCCCTCCTGGCGCTGGTACCGGGCGGTGGACTTCGGCTTCCGCAACCCCTTCGTCTGCCTCTACGCCGCCGTGGACGGCGACGGCGTGGTGCGGGTGGCGGCTGAGACCTCTGGCGCCGGCTTGACCGTGGACCAGATTGTCGAGCGCATCCTGGCCCGCCCCGGGGTCTACGACCTCACGGTGGTGGACCCCTCCGCCCCCTTCCTGGTCCGCGCGCTGGTGGCGGCCGGCGTGCGCGCCGTCGGCGCCGACCACGACCTCTTCAAAGGGATCGCCGCCGTCCGCCGGGCGCTGCACCCTTCGCCCAAGGTGGGGCCGGCGCTCTTCCTTGCTGAATCGTGCGCCCGGACCATCCGCGAGTTCGGCCGCTACGTTTTCCCGGAGACGCGCTCCGGCGAGCCGCCCTCGGAAGTGCCGCACAAGGGCGACGACCACGCCATGGACGCCCTGCGGTACCTCCTCCTCGCGCTTTCGCCCCCGCGCGGCTGGCGGCGCGGCGCGTAGCGCGAGCGGAGGGGGTTGGGAGAGTTGTCAGCGATGAGTTGACGCCGTAACCGAATTCTTGCTTGGCCAGGATGAGGTGAATGGGTACTATTGCCAAGCCACAAAGCGCCCTTATGCACTAAGCGGTATGAAACGTTCCGAGCAAGAGTCTCTTTTCGGATCGATTGCTGTTCAACTCGGTCTGGTCGACGAGCAGGCTGTGGCTTGGGCTGTCGAACAGCAACAGGGCGGCGATCCCCGTTCGATGGGCGACATTCTGACCCAAGGTGGCCTGCTCGATGAAGATGGCCGGTCGCGCATCATCGAACACCAGCACCGAATGAAGGCTCTGCGGGAGGAGAGCGCGAAGAGGGAAGGGAGGTTCCTTTTCGGCGAAGCGGCTGTTCGCCGCGGGTTCATCGAAGAACGTCATTTGCATCAGTGCCTGAGGATTCAGGCGGCGCTTGACGCTCGGGGCCGGCACATTCCGCTGGGAGACATCCTCGTAAAGAAAGGATACATGACCGCGGAGGAAGTCGCGGAGATACTCCGAAGCCAGAACAAGCGGATTCTCCGGTGCCATGGGTGTGGCCGCCAGTACGTCGCTCGCACCGCGCCGAGGGAAGGCGGATGGTATAGGTGCAAGCGGTGCGGCGAGCGTTTGCAGTCGGTCGACTACGCCGAGGATATCGCCGTTTCGTCCGACGATCCGGTGGTGGACGCTCTCGCCACGGTCCCCCCCGTTTTCGTGCCGGGCGCCGGTGACCAACCGGGAGATCACGATGAAACAAGGAACCCCGAGGGGTCTACAGTGCTCCGTGAGTTGTCCGGTCCCAGCCTGCGACCTCTTCCCCAGGAACCGGCCCTCGACGTGCCAATGCCTTTGGAGAGGAAGTCGGGTTCTCCGGGCCCTCAGTTTCGCGCCAACATCGGACCGTATCGCGTCGAGCGCGAGATCGGGAGCGGCGCGTTCGGAACCGTGTTTCTGGCCAGGGATCGCGCGACGGGTCGGAAGGTGGCGCTGAAAGTGCTTCGCGAGAACTTCCTCGATGATCCGGAGGTTCGCGAACGTTTTCGCCGGGAGTGCCGCGCGCTCGCTCGTTTGGATCATCCCAACATCGTCACGGTCTATTCGTCTGACCCGTCGGGATCTCCCCCCCACGTCGCGCTCCAGTACGTGGAAGGAGAAAACCTGCGCCAGCGGCTCAAGGACACGGGCCGCCGCTCCCGCGCTTCGTTCACGCCGGAGGAAGTGGCGCGGGTTGCAAGCGAATGCGCGGACGCGCTCGATCATGCGCACAACAGGAACGTGGTGCATCGCGACGTGAAGCCCGAGAACATCCTCATTCGTGACTCCGATGGCAGGGTTTTCCTGACGGATTTCGGCATCGCGCGGGTGCTCGCCGGTAAACCATCCAAGAAAATCCTCACTGAACCCGGCGCTCACCTGGGAACGCTTTACTATATGTCAGTGGAGCAAGCGGTCGAAGGCGCGGCCGAAATCGGTCCAGCGAGCGACCAATACTCTCTGGGCGTGGTGCTTTACGAACTGCTCGCTGGGTTTCCGCCTTTCGTGAAACGGGGGAGCGATCTTGACGATCCGAAGGTCGCCGCGCGCTTCGTTCGAGACCTGGAGACGGTGGATCCGCGCTCAGTCACGCAATTCAATCCAGCCGTCCATCCCGACCTGGACAACATCGTCCTCAAGTGTCTGGAGAAGGACCCCCGGCGACGCTACCGGAACTGTGCCGACCTCTCGGAGGACCTGGGGAGGTTCCTTCGGAATGAGCCGGTGGTCGCTCGCCCCCTCACTGGACCGCAGCGTGCGTGGCGGTACGTTCGTCGGCGGCCGTGGAGATCGGCTTCCGTGCTGGTTCTCCTGTGCCTGGTTGTCGGCCTGGTGACCAGCGTTCTCAACGGCGCGTTTCTGAAGGCGAAACTGGACGAAACCCGGCGGGAGGCGGCGGTCCTGAGCTCGCTTCGCGAGTATGATCGTGGTTTGTCGCTCGCGCGCGCCAAATCCGCTGCGGCGACCGCCATCGGGGAGATTCGCGGCGCCAAGGACGAATTCGAGTCGCTTTTCCACAGAACAACGGACCAACTGCATCGTCTCCAGCAGGAGGCGGTCGGTCTCGACGAGACGGTCTCGGCGGACGCCCTGGCGCGGGCCGACGGCCGGTCTCGCGCGGCGCAGGCGAAGGTTGAATCGGCGCAGGTGGCGGCGTCCGGCCTCGCCTGCCTCGCGCGGTTTGACCTTGCCCTCCGTGACCTCTCGATGGCCTCAGGCCGACTGCAAGAGGCGCGGGAACACCTGGACGCGGTGGCGGGCGCTCCGGCCGCGTGCGAGCTCCACTATCTGTCAGGGATACTCGCCCTGGATCCGTACTCTGATCTCTGGAATCCCGCGAGCGCGGAGTCGCACTTCGTGGAGATGAGGAAGGCCGCGCTCGCGGCGGAGCCGGCTCAGGTCGGGCCGAGCGCCATTGCAAGCGGCTACATCGTCCTCTGCCGGTATCTTCAGGATTGCTGGGTTCGGGGAGATTCATCAACTCGCCTCGAATCTTGGTGGTTCCAGAACGCGAATCGTAAGGCAGGCGACGCCTCGTGGACGGTCCAAGCCCTCTGGACCGACGTGGACCATACGCTCTCACCGAACGACCCCGATACCCTGCTGCTTCGTTCGCTGTTCTGGGGGTACGTTCCTGTTCGCGCGAGCGTGCGCGGCGTTGGATTCGTGACCTTCATCCCCGGGCCTCAAATCAACCGCGCCAAAGCGATTCGCAGCCTGCACCACCTCTGCGATTCGGTTCAGCCGATCTCTTTCTGGGGACGCGTGCTTCTGGGCCATCTTCTCCTGGCGCATGGCCAACCCGAACTCGCGTGGGGCGAAATCTCGCAACTCGACGACGACCTCACCCAAGGCGCGCCGGAAGTCCAACTCATGAGCAAGATTCTGCGGGCAGCCTACGAACGCCGTGGCGCAGGCGAATCCCGGAAGGAGCCATCCGGCGTGGCCGCGCCACCGAAATGGATGCAGGTCGTGGAGGCTTTCTCGAACTGCCTGGCGGTCGGGATGGGCGAGGAAGAAGCAAGCCGCATTGACGGCGCAATCAACAGTTATCAATCGGAGGTGAAGCCCTGGTCCACGGCAGACCAGATCGACAATCCGGTGAACGCTGCCGCGGCCGTCGCGTGCACCGTTCCATTACTCTACTTCCGTGCCGCGAATGACTTCATGAAGCGGAACGACGCCCAATCGGTTCCCGAAGAAAACGATGTCTTTCACACCGTGGTAGAGAATGCCAGCCGACTGTTTTCGGGGTCTTCCGCAACCCCGGAAGACAAGGAGAGCGCCACGGTGGCATCGGACGTCGGCGGTGCTTTCTCTTTCGAGGTCTTGCAGACATTGTTCGCGTCCCGGCTCTTACGCTTTGTGTGCCCTGTCACCGAGGCAGTCAGTGACCGCGCGCGTCGTCAATGGTGGAAAGAAAAAGTCCTCGCCCTCGAAAGCGGATCGTCGCTGGCCAAGAGCGATCTTCTCCGGGCCCTCCTGTTTGAAACCCCCGATGGGGCCAAGCGAGCGCAGGGGGCGCTTCTTCTCTTCGATGTCTTTCTCGCGGAATTGAAGGCATTCGGCGCGGATCGAGTCCCGGTGGTCGACTCCATTGGCGAGGCCCGGACCTTTGTCGCGCAGTGCATGGCGCGATGCGACGCCAAAGTCGCCGCGCTGTACGACTCACTCCGTCAGATGCTGAGCAACGTGCCCACACTCAAGGGAATGCACCAACCCGCCGTCGGCGGTCTCAAAACCGTGATCACTCCCGCCGGTTGGCCGTTGTTCGCGCAAACCCTAGTGGCGCCGATAATCGATAAGTACGCCACGCAGTTCGTCGAGGGCGGAGCAGCCCTCTTCCCTCCCACGTGCTTCCCGGAGAACTTTGGAACCGAGTTCGTGACACAGCACGGCGACGCCGTCGCGGGCCTCTTCCTCGGCTATCTCATCATACGGGAAGAGGTTCTTCGCATCGCGATGACGGGCCAGGATCCGCTGGAACGCGACGTGTTGTTTCTGAGTGGCGCGGCGATGGTGGGTCGTGGTCTCAATGACGCTGCGACAACAGTTCCCGACGCCATCGGCTCACCCCTCGGGGTCACCATCGCGCCACATGACTACCCGGTGTTCTGGCTGACGCAGTTGCTGCGAGTCACCACTCGCGCCGTTCTTGGCCCCATTTGCGAGAGCGAAAAGTGGACGTCGTCGCTGGTATTCGCATTGACCGCCTGGCCCGATCGGCAGCCGTCGTTGACACTTGGCGGCCGCACCGTGACAGGTCTCGGCGACCTGGGGCTGTGGCTGACATGGATGGATATCCTGGATCGCCCTCGTCGGTTTGATGAGTTCTTGAGCGTCGCCCTCTTGGAAAATGGCATGGCTGGCGGGGCCGCGAAAGGGGCGGATGATGCGGCTCGGACGTCCCGGATCGCCGCCACGATCGAGCGCGAGTACGTCCGCTGGCAATACCTCCCGCTCGCGGCCATCCGGGACTGCGCCGTCTCCGCCGGCGAAGGACTTTCGACCTGTTTCCCGGTTGGCGCGTCCGGTCGTGCCGGTGACGAGCGCAAGCGCGCGATTCGTCAGAAGTTTCTCATTCTCCAGGAACTATTGAGCCGGATCCAGCGCAGGGGAAAAATCTATGAGAAGAGCGATGAGATTCTGTTCTGCCAAGTTCAGGCCAAGGCGTGGGGAGCGTTTCTGGCCATCCCGTCCGAACGATATGGCGCCCGCGAACCACCCTGGCGGTTGTTGATCCTCGAGGAGAAACCGCTGAGGGAGGAGCTCAAGGGCATCTGCAAAGCAGTCAACTCATTGGATACCCTGCGTTCCGACCTTCAAGGCTACCTCCCCCTTGACCCCGCGATGCTGGCGTTGCATAGTCTGTGCGAGGATCAACCGCTCGACAGCGATCACCCGAACGGCGGCAAAATCCACGAAACGCGGTGGCAGTATCTTGACAATTGGGCCGCTCTGTGGAGGTTTTCATTGGGAATTCCACGGAAGGAGGCCCCGTCAGCCGATGAGGCCCCAAAGAGCGAAGCGAAGTGACTCCATGGCCGCGGACCGCGACGACGATGTTCAGGAAAGGTCGCCCAGGAACCTTCGCGAGGCGACGAAGCAGATAGAGACGGCGCGGCAACAGATCACCGCGCTTGATGAGGAGCTCGCGGCGGCGAAGGTCCGAATTCGCGAGCTCGAGAGCGAGATGTTCGCGGCGACCGCGGGCGGGTTTTCCACGGCGATCTCGCGTCGCAGCAACCGGACCGGATCGATTCGGGGAATTCGCCAGGCCGGTTTGCGCATCGACTCCAACAACCGCATCGCCTCGATCAACGACGTCGCCGCCGTGATGATCGGGAAGAAGGTGGAGGAGTTGAAGGGGCGGGATCTGCGGAACGCCGACACGTTTGCTTTCGGCTCGGGGTTTCTCAGGCACACGATCGAGGACGTGCGCGCGAAGGGCGAGGCGCGCGAGATCATTCAGGATGGTTTCCGGGCGACCTCTCCTTCCCAAAGCGGCGTGCGCTCCATTCCCACCGGCTTAGCGAAATGGAGCATCCTGTTCACACCTATCGAAAAAGGGATGGTCGACATCGTCATCGAGGACGTCACCCAACTGATCACGTTGCAGGAAACGCTCGGCCGGTTCGTGTCGCCGTCCGTGGTGGAGATGCTGCTGGAGGGCGAGGATGCCGACGTTCGGCCGGCCAAGCGTCATATATCGGTCCTCTTCTGCGACCTTCGGGGCTTCACCCCATTCTCAGCCTTGGTGGAGGAGCGGGACGTCTCTGATCTGCTCGACGAGTTTTTCTCCTACGCCACGGCGGCGGTCACCGCCGAGGGAGGGATCGTGAACAAGTTCCTGGGGGACGGTCTTCTGGCCCTTTTTGGGGCCCCAATCCAGGACCGGGAGCACGGGGTTCACGCGCTCTACTCCGCCTTTGCAATGCTCGAGCAACATCAACGTCTCCGGGAGAAGTGGTCGCGGTGGGAGTTTCACATTCCCGACCTCGGAGTCGGTATCGTCGCGGGCAAGGCCGTCGTCGGCGTGCTCGGGTCTTCTCGCCACCAGGACTACACCGCGATCGGTCGCTGCGTCAATCTCGCGAAGCGCGTCTGTGACGGCGCTGCCGGCGGCGAAATCCACTTGCCGCTGTCGACGTACGAATACATCAAGCAGGCGGCGGAGCAAAGTTCGACAACACGCCCGTTTTCGTTCCGCGGGGTGGAACTCGGAGAGCGCAGTTTCAAGGGTTTCTCCGAGCCAGTGATGATCGTTCGCGTGTTTCCCGATCAGGAACCACCCGATGACCCGCATACCGACGGGCAGTCAGAATAGTACCTCCTCCTCGCGCTTTCGCCCCCCCGCGGCTGGCGGCGCGGCGCGTAGCGCGAGCGGAACTGATG
>JACQVU010000208.1 GCA_016209585.1 Planctomycetota bacterium | reverse complement strand
GTCGATACCCTGCTCGAACGCCTCATTCCCGTCTTCTCCATCAACCCCAAGCAACTCGACCGCTTCCGCGACCGCTTCTCCGCGGCCGGCGCCAAGTACGACCGCCGCGACGCCCACGTTCTCGCCTTCCGTCTGTCCTTCCTTCCGTCCTTCCTTCCCCATCTCCCCATCTCCCCGTCTCCCCCCTCGTCCCTCGCCCCGCGCCCCGCGCCGAGGTCAACGGCCGACGCGCGGCGCGCGGCGCGCCCGGACGGACTATCCTTTTCCATAGTTAACCGAGGACTCAAGAAACGGCGAACCCGCCGGTGGCGGCGTGCGCCAGCCGGCGGGTTCGCGGAGAACGGAACGTTCCGCGTGCGGGGACGGTGACGCCGGTCAGGAGTGGCCGTTGAAGACGTTCGAGACCACGACCACCACCGGGAAGGCCCAGGAGACCTCCCGCTTGGCCAGTGACCGCGCGGGGAAGGAGCGGTTCAGCGGGAGCAGGTTGATGTGCCGCTCATGCTTCTTGTACACGCGGCAGAGCACTTCGTCTTCGCCCACACAGGCCACCACCAGGTGCTCGTCCTTGAGCGGATAGGAGGGGGCGACGATGAGGTGATCGCCCTTGTAGATGCGCGGCTCCATGGAGTTGTCCACCATCTTGAAGGCGAAGGCCGAGGTGTCAGCCACGCTCTTCGGGGCGGTGATGACGGGCGTGCCGCGCACGTCGGCGGGGGTCTTCTCTTCCTTCACCAGCCGCGAGATGGTAGGGGCGTCGAGCACGGGAAGGCGCGACAGTTCCACCAGCGGCGTTTCGGCGGCCAGGCCGGCGCGCAGGGAGAAGTAGTTGAGGCGGCGCAGGTCTTCCTCGGTGGAGACTTCCTCGGCGCCGTCGGAGAAGTAGTTGACGTCGACGGACAGTTCGCGGGCGATCACCTCCAGCAGTTTCCGGGTAGGTGGGTTGTGGCCGTTCTCGACCGACGACAGGTAAGGCCGGGTGCGGCTGACCCTCTCGGCCAGCGCCTCGCAGGTCAGACCCCGGAAGCCGCGCAGGCGCTTGATCTTCTCGCCGATATGTATCATTACTCACTCCCCTTTTCTTCCCCGCGCCGCGCCGCGCGCCACGCCTCCCATCCTTTTGGAACACATTATGTTGGCAACCAGCGTGCCGCCGTGCGACAGTCGGTTGGTTTCGTATAAGTCAAGTTACACCACTGTGTTACGCCGTACGATTGCAACAGTAAAGAACGCCATCGTTGTCATGTGTTCATGCACATATACACTAATGTGTTCACGACAATGAACATATCGCTCTCCAATGTTGCCCACGAACGGTCCACGGCTCAAGTCGGCGCTGCCAGTCGCCGAAGATGGAAGCACGTCCCGGTGGTGTCACCGCCGGAGCGAGCCGCGTTCATTGACAACACAAGCAGCGCAGGTTGACCGCCGCTTCGCGGGGGTTCGTTAACATAGATCCCTTGCGGCGCCCCGGCGCGTGCCGGGAGCGCCGGCGAACTTCTTTCGGGAAGGCCGCCGGCGGGCCGCCGTTCAGCGTCCCAACCGGGAGGAACTATGGCTCTACTGGAGCATGAACTCTTCCTTGAGGGGCTCCGGGAGGAGGACCGGCTGCTGGTCCTGCTCCGGGATGAACTGTACGGGGGCGATTGGCAGGTCATGCGGAACGAACTGCGGGACCGCCTCACGGGGGCCCCGCACGTGTTCCGCTTCTCCGATCGGATCGAAGAAGATCTGGTCCGCATCACGCTTCTCGAGTCCTACGAGAAGCGGCGCCAAGTCAACCTGGCCGCGCTGCTTGCCCCCGCTCAAGTCTGACCGGAGCGGACCAGCCGCCCGCCGCCCCAAGCGACGGGCGGCCGCGTTTTTGGGGCGCGGCGCTCCACGGCAACAGGGCGAGGCCGTGGCCTTCGGCGGGTGGGAAAGATCGGATTCTCTCTTGCCCGCGCGCCGAGAACGCGCATAGTAGGCGCTGGGGCGGCGCGAGCGAACAACCGGGGCCGAGAGGAGCGGGCCTAAATGGCGAAGCGGAAGGTGGTGATCGTCGAGTCCCCCGCCAAGGCGCGGACGATCAACAAGTACCTGGGCGCGGAGTACGTGGTCAAGGCCAGCATGGGCCACGTGCGGGATCTGCCCCAGCGGGAGTTCGGCATCGACATCGAGCACGACTTCACGCCCAAGTACCAGGTGATCCGCGGCAAGGGCGACGTGATCACCGACCTGAAACGGGTCGTGAAATCTGCCGACGAGGTCTACCTGGCGCCCGACCTCGACCGCGAGGGCGAGGCCATCGCCTGGCACCTGAAGGAGGTGTTGGGCATCCCCGACGACAAGACCTTCCGCGTCACCTTCAACGAGATCACCAAGGCCGCCATTCTCCGCGCCTTCCAGAAACCGGGGAAGATCAGCCAGGCCAAGGTCGACGCCCAGCAGACCCGCCGCCTGCTGGACCGCATCGTCGGCTACAAGATCTCGCCACTGCTCTGGAAGAAGGTCACCAAGGGGCTTTCCGCCGGCCGGGTGCAGTCGGTGGCGGTGCGGTTCATCGTCGACCGCGAGCGGGAGATCCAGGCCTTCAAGAGCGAGGAGTACTGGCGCCTCACCGCCCGTTTCAAGCCGGCCGGCGCGCCGGGCGAGGAAGGAGCCTTCGACGCCGAACTGAAGCGGATGGGCGACGCCGCCCTCGACCTGCATGACGAGGCCGGGGCCGCCGCCGCGTTCGAGGCGGTGTCTCGGGG
>JACQVU010000207.1 GCA_016209585.1 Planctomycetota bacterium | reverse complement strand
TCCGTGTCTCCGTGTCTCCGTGGTTTATCCCGCGAACTTCCGCGCGGCCCGCGACGATCTTCAGGAGTAGTAGTCTAGTACCGCGGTACTCCGCCCACACCCACCCCCCAGCACCCTCGCGGGCGACGGGCTACTCCTCCTCGCCGGCGTCGGCGGGGGGCGTCTCGGCGGGGCCGCGTTCCTCAGTAATCTGGTTGAGGAGCGCGGAGACGCGGGCGCATTTCTCGATGCTCTCGTCGATCTTGAAGGTCAGCACCGGCGTGCGGCGGGCCGAGACAGCCTCGGCGACGCGCGCCTGGAGGAAGCCGCGCGCGTGTTTCAACAGGGCCAGCATGCGGCGCTTGTCGTCCTGTGCGCCCATGACGGAGACGAAGACGGTGGCGCAGCGCAGGTCTTTCGCGAGTTTGACGCGAGTGACGGTGGTGGTGGCGAAGGTGGCGCGGGGGTCCTTCATCTCATGCTGAAGGACCAAGGCCAGTTCCTCATGGATCTGGGACTGGAGGCGCTCAATGCGACGCGAGGCCGGCATGGGGGGCGCGGGGCGCGTCTCACTTCGCCGGTTCGAGCCGCTGCCTGACCTTGGTGATCTTGTAGAACTGCAGGCGGTCGCCGGTTTTGATGTCGTCGAAGTCGCGGAGTTTCATGCCGCACTCGAAGCCCTCGCGCACCTCGCGCACGTCGTCTTTCTGGCGGCGCAGGGAGGCCAGTTCCACCTCGTTGCTGACGATGATGTTGTCGCGCACCAGGCGAACCTTGGCGTTGCGCTCCACGGCGCCGGAGGTGACCTTGCAGCCGGCGATGTTGCCGACGCGGGAAGCGTGGAAGACCTGGAGGATGGTGGCCTCGCCGGTGACCACCTCTTCTTCCTTGGGTTCGAGCATGCCTTCGAGGGCGGCCTTCAGGTCGTCGATGGCCTGGTAGAGGACCTGATAGACGCGGACCTCGACGTTGCGGGCCTTGGCGAGGCGCTGCGCGGACTCCGAGGCGACGACGTTGAAGCCGATGATGACGGCGTCGGAGGCGTCGGCGAGGGTGACGTCGGAGTCGTTGATGCCGCCGACGTCGCCGTGAATGATCTTCACCTTCACCTCGCGGGCCTCGATCTCGCCGATCTCTTTCTTGAGCACCTCGGCGGAGCCTTGCACGTCGGCCTTCACCACGAGGTTGAGTTCCTTCTTCTTCTTCAGGAAAAGATCGCCCAGCGAGACGTGGCTGGTGGCCTGCGCCTCCATACGCCGGCGTTCGCGGCGGCGGTTGGCCAGTTCCAGCGCGCGTTCGAACTCCGGCAGCACGTAGAGCCGGTCGCCGGCGGCGGGGGCTTCGGGGAAGCCGAAGACCTCGACCGGGGTGGAGGGGCCGGCTTCGGTGATGACCTTGCCCTTGTCGTTGCGCAGGAGGCGCACGCGGCCGGCGCAGGCGCCGGCCAGGACGACGTCGCCTTTTTTCAGCGTGCCGCCCTGCACGAGCACGTTGGCGGTGACGCCGCGTTCGGGGTCCACGTGGCCTTCCAGAACGGTGCCGAAGGCCGGCCGGGCGGCGTCGGCCTTGAGGTCGAGCACCTCCGCCGTGACGATCAGCGTGTCGACCAGGTTCTGAAGGCCGTCGCCGGTGACCGCCGAGCAGGGGATGCACTCCACCTCGCCGCCCCAGCCCTGCAGCGCCAGGCCGGCGTTGGCGAGTTGGGCCTTGGTGCGGTCGACGTTGGCGGTGGGTTTGTCGATCTTGTTGATGGCCACCACGATGGGCACGCCCGCGGCCTTGGCGTGGGAGATGGCCTCCTTGGTCTGGGGCATCACGCCGTCGTCGGCCGCGACCACCAGGATGACGATGTCGGTCACCTGGGAGCCGCGCGCACGCATGGCCGAGAAGGCCTCATGCCCTGGCGTGTCGACGAACACCACGCTGCTGCGCGGGCCCTCGATGCGGAACGCCTCCATGTGCTGGGTGATGCCGCCGGCCTCGTGGGCGGCCTTGTCGGTGCCGCGGAACTTGTCGAGAATGGTGGTCTTGCCGTGGTCCACGTGGCCCAGCACCGTGACGATGGGGGCGCGACGCTGCAGCGCCTCGGCCGCGCTCTTGAACTCGCCGAACTCCTTCGCCAGCGTCTCCTCCACGTCGGCCGACCGCTTGAACGTGACGTTGCGCTCGAACTCCAGCGCCACCGTCTCCACTGAATCCTGGTCGAGCGGATCGTTGATCCGCAACATGCGCCCGTGGCGGAGCATGCGGGCGATGATCTCGGACACCTTGACGCCGAAGACGCCCGACAGGTCTTTGACGGTGATCGGCAGCGCCACCTCAAAGACCTTGTTGGGGTCAACCTCCGGCCCCTCTTCCTTGGGAGGCGCCTCGCGGGCCGAGAGCGTCTCGCGCGGGCCGCGCCTCACCGGCGCCCGCTGGCCGCCCCGCACCGGCCCGCGCCCGGCGGGCTGGCTGGCCACCACGTCGAAGGTGCGCCGCGACCCCTTGCCGAAGGTCTTGGTTTTCTTGCGCTCGTCTTCTTCCGTCTCCGCCCCTGGCGTGGGCGTGGGGGTCAACCCCTTGCGCTCGGCGGCCTTGGCGCCCTCTTTCGTCGCGCCCGGGGCCGCGGTCGCCACCGCGGGCCGCGCGGTGGCGGCCTCTCCGGCCTTCTTGCCGCGCTCGCCTTCCCCCGCGCGCGCCTTCGGCTTCTCCGGCGGGCGCTCTTTGATCATCCCCTTCTCCACACGGTACATCGTGCGGAGGGAGAGCACGTCGGTGTCGGACAGGAACGAGAGGTGGTCGACCACCGAAACGCCCATGTTGCGGGCGATGGTCACCAGTTCCGCGCAGCGGGCCTTCAACTCCCGCGCCACCTGAAACAGCCGCGTTTTCAATCAATCCTCCGCTTGATCTTCCGCTCAAGACGCGCCCTTGTCCGCCGTTTCGCCCAGCAGTTTGCGCCGCACGGCGTCTTCCTCTTCCTTCGTTACCCCCGCCGGACCGCCCGGCGGCCCGGGCGGGGGCGGAGGCGGCTCGGCGCCGGCCGGGCCGAAGATGCGCTCGCGATCCGCGGCGCGGTCGGCGGCGGTGCGCGCCGCGGCCTGGTGGACCTCTTTCTCCCGCGCGAACTCGGCGGCCAGTTTCGCCTGCAAGGGATCGACCGGCGCGGCGACCACGCCGTACTTCGCCCAGAGTTCCTGGAAGGTGGCCTCCACCGCCTCCTTGAGCGACTCGGCCGGGTGCTGGCTGATCCAGTCCAGGATCTCCTGCGCCCGCGTGTCGCCGATGCCGTCCACCTGCTTGAGAATGTCCAGCCCGGCGGTGGAAATCTCCACCAGCGACTCGTACCCGTGCGCGATCAGTTTCTCGGCCATCGTCTCGGTCACGCCCGGCAACTGCAGGAACTCGGCCTTCTGCCGCAGCATCTGGGCCCGCTCCTGCGCCTCGGACTGGATGTCGATCGACCAGTCCACCAGCCGCGCAGCCAGGCGCACGTTCTGCCCCTTGCGGCCGATGGCCAGCGACAACTGCTCCTCGGGCACCACCGCCACCGCCCGGCGCTGATCCTCAAACAGCGTGATCCGGCTGATCTGCGCCGGCTTCAGGGCGTTGGTGATGTAGACCTCCGGCGACTCGTTCCACCGGATGATGTCGATCTTCTCGCCGTTGAACTCGTCGATGATGCCCTTGATGCGCGACCCGCGGACGCCGACGCAGGCGCCCACGCAGTCGATCTTGGCGTCGTAACTGGCCACCGCCAGTTTCGTCCGCTCGCCCGGCTCCCGCACCAGCGCCTTGACCTCGATGAGTTTCTCGCCGATCTCCGGGATCTCGATCTCGAACAACCGGCGCACGATGTCGGGGTGGGTCCGGGACAGAATGATGTTCACCTTCTGCCCCTTCTTCTCCACCTTCGTGATGATCGCCCGCACCCGGTCGCCGATGCGAAAGTGTTCACCGGGAATCTGTTCCTTCCGAGGCAGAATCCCTTCCGCGCTGGCCGTCAACCCCACGATCAGGCTTCCCCCCTCCACCCGCGAAACGCTCCCGGACACCAGTTCGCCCTCGCGGCCGTTGAACTCCTCGAAAACCACGTCGCCTTCGGCTTCCCGCAGTTTCTGGATGAGCACCTGCTTGGCCGTCTGCGCCGGGATGCGCCCCAGTTCCTCCGGCTCCACCGGCTCGCCGTCCACCAGCGCGTCGGTGTCGCCCGACTCCCGGTCGATGCGCACCTGGACCTCGGCCTTCTCGCCCACCCGCTTGCGCAGCGCGTGCTCCAGCGCCTTCTCCAGCGCCGAGAAGATCAGTTCCTTGGCGATCTTCTTCTCCCGGTGGATGATGTCCACGGTGCGAAGAATCTGGTCGGAATCCATGCGACGCGGCCCAACTCCAGGAAGAGAAACCTGCGCCCCCGATACCCACGGGAATCGGGAACCACTCATGCTCGCCCCCACCGGGAGGGGGTGTCAAGGGTGAACTGCAATGAAATGGCGAGGGGGTGGCTGCCGGCTCCGCCCTACCGCGGCAGCAAGGTCGCTTTCATAAGCCCCTTGTCGATGAAATGGGCGGCGCGGCGGCCTTCGGCGATGGCCCAGACGACCAGCGACTGCCCGCGCCGCGCGTCGCCAGCCGCGTAGACGCCGGGGGCGCTGGTCAGCATGTGGGCGTCGGTCTTCACGTTGCCCCGTTCGTCCAGCGCCACGCCCAGGGCCTCCAACATCGGGCTTTTTTCGGGGCCGAGGAATCCCATGGCCAGCAGGACGAGGTCGGCGTCGACGACGAACTCCGAACCGGGAACCTCCCGCATCGCCGGGCGGCCGGCCGCGTCTTTCCCGGTCCAGTCGAGGCGCACGGCGCGAAGACGTTTAGCGCGGCCGTTCTCGCCCTCGATCGCCTTGGTGAGCACGCTGAACTCCCGCGCCAGCGTGGCCGCCGGTTCGCGGCGCGAGGCGGCCAGGGCCGCGGCCTCGTCGTGGGAGGTGGAGGTGCGAAAGACCGCGGGCCACTGCGGCCAGGGATTGCCCTGGGCGCGGGTCTCGGGCGGCCGGGGAAGCAGTTCGATCTGGGTGACGCGCCGCGCGCCCTGGCGCGCCGCCGTGCCGATGCAATCCGACCCCGTGTCGCCGCCGCCCAGAACGACCACGTTCTTTCCCGCGGCGACGATCTCCTCCTCCGGCGCCACATGATCCCCCGCCACGCGGCGGTTGTACTGCGCGAGGAACCGCATGGCGAAGCGCACCCCCGCCAGGTCGCGCCCCGGAACCGCCAAGTCGCGCGGCTGGGCCGCGCCGCCCGCGAGCAGGATCACGTTGTAATCGGCGCGCAGTTCCTCGACCGGCACGTTCACCCCCACCTCGGCGCCGGGGCGGAACTTCACCCCTTCCTCCGCCATGAGGTCCAGCCGCCGCTGGAGAACCTGTTTGTCGAGTTTGAAATCGGGGATGCCGTAGCGCAGCAGCCCGCCGATGCGGTCGGCGCGCTCGAACACCGTCACCTCATGGCCGGCGCGGCGCAGTTGCTGGGCCGCCGCCAGCCCGGCCGGGCCGGAGCCGACCACGGCCACCCGCCGCCCCGTTAACCGTGGCGGAGGCTCCGGGCGCACGGCGCCGGAGGCGAACGCGCGGTCGATGATGGCGACTTCAATCTGTTTGATGGTGACGGGGTCGGCGTTGATGCCCAGCACGCAGGCTCCCTCGCACGGGGCGGGGCAGAGACGGCCGGTGAACTCCGGGAAGTTGTTGGTGGCGTGCAGCGCGATCAGCGCCTCGTCCCAGCGGTCACGCCAGGCGAGGTCGTTCCACTCCGGAATGAGATTGCCCAGCGGACAACCCTGGTGGCAGAAGGGAACGCCGCAGTCCATGCAGCGCGCCCCCTGGCGGCGCAGTTCGTCGCCCGCGAGCGCGGCGGGGATCTCCAGGTGGTCGCGGAGGCGAACGGCCGGCTCGCGCTTGCCGGCGTCGACGCGCGGGAATTCAAGGAACCCGGTCGGTTTGCCCATGGGCGCGGTTCGCGGTCGTCGGGGGCGGAGAGTCAGTCTTCAAGACCTCGGCCAGGCAGATGACGGGAACGACCAGCCGGTTCGTGTCCTCGATCGCCGTCGCGAACAGCCGGGCGCGGCTGGCGCCGACGAGGTGCTCCAGCCACGCCGACGAATCCACCACGTTGCGGTCGGTCACGGGCGGTCCCTCTCGCGGTCGAGTCGCGTGTCCAAGCCGCGCAGGGCGCCGCGCATCTCCTTGACCGGACGCACGACGATCATCTCCACGCGCCCGGCGTAGGGGAAAACGCGCAGTTTCTCGCCCGGTTTCAGCCCGAGCGCTCGCCGCACCGCCAGCGGGATGACCACCTGGTATTTGGGCGACAGGGTGACGACGTTGGTATCCATACCACCAGTGTAAGAAGATCGGCCGCTCGATGCCACCGGCCGAGAGTGCATGTCCGATATCGCGACGATCGCAGCACGGGAGAGCCGCCCGCGTGAGCGACGGGGACACCGATTTTTTTTGGTTGAGTTGAATGGGGTTCTTCTCTGGGGTAACCTCAACATCAATCGGCGCGCACGGCGCGCCCCACCGAGATGCAGCGGGCCGACATGGATGTTCCGGATGGACAGGATTGTCGTCGCCGCGAAACGTCGTATTTCTCCAATAATACGGGCGTTTCGGGGCTTCTCGTTTCCGGCCCCCTCGCTCGTCCGCCGCCGACGAAGCACCTGCTGAAACAGGCTCTTACTTCCGCGTCCGGCTGCGCAGGTACTCGCGTTCACCGGCCAGCGGGAGGGGATAGTCGCCGGTGTAACAGGCCGTGCAATAGTGCTCCGGCTTGGCCGACACGGTGGCGAGCATGCCTTCCAGCGACAGGTATCCCAGCGAGTCGATCTGCAGGTAGGCGCGGATGTCGTCGACCGACTTGTTGGCCGCCACCAGTTCCGAGCGGGTGGGGAAGTCGATGCCGTAGTAACAGGGGTTGCGGACCGGCGGAGACGACACGCGCAGGTGCACCTCGCGCGCGCCGGCCTGTTTGAGCGCGCGGACGCGCCGGAGGGCGGTGTGGCCGCGGACGATGGAGTCGTCGACGCAGACCACGCGCCGGCCGGCCACGACCTCGTTCACCACGTTCAGTTTCAGGTCCACGCCGCGGGTGCGGTCCTCGTCCCGGGGCTTGAGGAAGGTGCGCCCCACGTAGTGGTTGCGGATGAAGCCGGTGTCGAAGGGAATGCCCGACTCCATGGAGTAGCCGATGGCGGCGTCGTTGCCGGAGTCCGGCACGGCGATCACCACGTCGGCGGCCACGGGGTGCTCGCGCGCCAGCCGCCGGCCCATGGCCAGGCGCACGGCGTGGACGTTGTCGCCGAAGACCACCGAATCGGGCCGCGAGAAGTAGACGTGCTCGAACACGCAGTGGCGCGGCCGCGCCGTGTCGGCGTACCGCACGCGCCGCATCTCTTTCCCGTCGACGACCACCATCTCACCGGGCTGCACGTCGCCCTCGTGGGTCGCGCCGATCAGCGCGAAGGCGCAGGTCTCCGACGCGAAACAATAGGTCTTCACGATCGTTCCTGAAACCCCGATGGAGAGCGGCCGGAACCCGTGCGGGTCCCGCACCGCGATCATCTTCTCCGGCGTCAGGAACAGGAGTGAGAAAGCCCCCTGGATCCGCCGGCAGACCTCCGCGAAACCCTCTTCCCCAGCCTGCACGACGTGGGGCTGGGCGAGCATGTGCAGGATCGTCTCGGTGTCGCTCGTGGACCGGAAAATAGAGCCGTGGGCCTCGAACTCCCCCCGCAGGATGTGGCCGTTCGTGAGGTTGCCGTTGTGCGCCACCGCGATCTGCCCGCCCGCGGTGTCCACCAGCATCGGCTGGGCGTTGTTCAGCGTGCTGCTCCCGGCCGTGGAATAGCGCACGTGGCCGATGGCGCAGTCGGAGCGAAGTTTGTCGAGCCGCTCCTTGGGGAACGCCTCGGCCACCAGCCCCATGGAGACGCTCACCTGAAGGCGGCCGTCCACCCGCGCGCAGATGCCGGCCGACTCCTGCCCCCGGTGCTGGAGCGAGAAGAGGCCGAGATAGGTCTTCTCGGCGGCCGCCCCGCCGCTCTCGCCGAAGACGCCGAAGAGACCGCACGCTTCCTTGAGGTCTTCACTCATAAGGGCAGGGTCTCCCGTTCCCCCGGAGGGGCGTGGCCTCGCGCCGGAACCGTTACCATTGTAGTCCCAAACGACGGCGCGGCCAGTAACTGGCGTCTTGGCCCCCGCCTTTGCGGAATTACGGACGTGAAGGTGTGGAGAGGTCCAGATTCATTTCACTGGAACGACGCGCCGGCCGGTCGTACGCTCAGGGTGCGCGGCCCCGAAAGAGTGGAGCCGCTTCCGGGCGACCACCAGCCATGGCGGATGTTCCCCTGAAACAGCGGTTCGCGGCGCTCTGCCAGATCACGCGGGCGCAGCACTTTCTCTGGCGCCAGGCCGTGCGGGAGGTTTGCCCCGGCGTGGACCCGTCGGCGGTGGTGAGTCGCATGTGGGAAGTCACCGGTCGCGACACGGCCGGGGCCTATCTCAAGCGCGTGGACCGCGCGAAGCCGCTGGCGGCGCAGATCGCGGCGAGCATCGCGTGGTCGAGCCGCTGCATGGGGGAAGAGGCGCGCGCGGAGCCGGGGCGCGACGCGGGCGAGGCCTTCGTGCGCCACCGGGCCTGCCCGTGGCTCGAATGGCACCGCGCGCAGGGGCTGCTCGAAGAGGACCAACCCGGTTGCGACCGCTGGTTCCAGAGCGTGGTGGCGGAGATCAACCGCGCGCTGGGAACAGAGGTGCGGGTCGAGACGCTGGAGGCGCTGCCCAGCGGCGGCTCCTGCTGCCTGCGGCGGTTCTGGGAGGGCGGCGCGTCGCGGAAACCGGCGTCGGCCGGCAAGGAAGAGGAATGAAGACGGTCCGCGCGCCGGAAGCGACGTTCGATATCGGCGTCGACGTGGGCGGCACGTTCACCGATCTGTTCGTGCGCCGGTCGGACGGCGTCGCGGAGTCGTACAAGGTTCTGACGACCCCCCAGGACCCGGCGCTGGGACTGATTGACGGTCTCTCGGCACTGGCGCGGGCGCACGGGGTGGACCTTTCGGCGCTGACGCCGCGGATCGGCGCGATCGTCCACGGCACGACCGTCACCACCAACGCGGTGCTCACGCGGCGCGGGGCGAAAACCGGGCTTATCACCACCGAGGGGGTGCGCGACGCGCTGGAGATGCGGCGCGGTATCCGCGAGGAGCAGTACAACAACCGCTTCCGCAACGTCGAGCCGCTGGCGCCGCGCCATCGGCGGCTGCCGGCGCGGGGCCGGCTGGACCGCGACGGCGTGGAGGTGGAGGCGCTGGACGAGGGGTCGGTGCGCGACGCGGCCCGGGCGCTCAAGCGGGAGGGCGCGCAAGCGGTGGCGATCTGTTTCATGAACGCCTTCGCCAACCCGGCGCACGAGCGCGCCGCCGCCGCTATCGCGCGGGAGGAATTGCCCGGCGTCTTCCTGAGCGTCTCCAGCGAGGTGCTCCCCACCGTGCGCTTCTACAACCGGGTCTCGACGACGGTGCTCGACGCCTACGTGGGGCCGGTGCTGGACGCCTACCTCTCCAGCCTCACCCGGCAACTGGTGCGCGTGGGCTTCAAAGGGGCGCTGCTGATCACGCAGTCCAGCGGCGGCGTGGCCTCGCCGGAGGCGACGCGCCGGCGCCCGGCGATGACGCTGTTCAGCGGCCCGGCCGCCGGCCCGCGCGCCGGGCTGTGCTTCACCGAACCGCACGGCAAGCGCAGTTGCCTGGTGGTGGACATGGGCGGCACCAGTTTCGACGCCTCGCTGGTGCGCGACGGCGAGGTGGAGTTGAAGGCCGAGGGCGAGATCGACCGCCTGCGCATCGCCCTGCCCATGCTCGACATCACCACCATCGGCGCCGGCGGCGGCAGCATCGGCTGGATCGACACCGGCGGGCTGCTCCGCATGGGGCCGCAGTCCGCCGGCGCGGATCCGGGGCCGGCCTGTTATGGCCGCGGCGGGCGGTTGCCCACCTGCACCGACGCCCAAGTGGTTCTGGGGTACCTGGACCCGGAGTACTTCGCCGGCGGGGCGCTGCGCCTGTCGCCGGACCGCGCGCGGGAGGCCATCGCCACCCATATCGCCGCCCCCCTGGGTTTAGACCTTGCCGCGGCGGCGGCGGGGATGTACCGGGTGATCAGCGCCAACATGGCGCACGGGGTGCGGCGCATCACCGTGCAGCGCGGGCTGGACCCGCGGGAGTTCCCGCTGGTGGTGGCCGGCGGCGCGGGGCCGCTGCACGCCTGCGCCATCGCCGGGGAGCTGGCCATTCCCACGGTGGTGGTTCCGGCCACGGCGTCGATCCTCTGCGCCCAGGGAATGCTGCAAAGCGATCTGGGCCACGACTACGCGCGATCCTGCGTCGGCCCGCTGGCCAGCCTGCCTCCGCGCCGGCTGGAGGCGCTGGTGGCTGAAATGGCGGCCGAGGGGGCGGCGGCGCTGGCCGGCGAGGGGGTGTCGCCGGAGCGGATGGAACACCAGGTGGCGCTGGACCTCCGGTACCTGAAGCAGTACCACGAGGTCACCGTGCCGGCCACGATGCGGGAGATTTCCACGGGCGACTACGGCGCCATCGCGGCGCGCTTCCACCGGGCGCACAACCGGCTGTACGGGTACGACCTGGAGGCCGAGGGCGCCGGGCTGGAGTTGATCACGGCGCGGGTGCGGTCGGTGGGCCGCACCACCAAGCCCGACCTGCCGCGGCTGGCCGCTGGGGGCCGCGACCCGCGCGAGGCGCTGAAGGGAAGCCGGAACATTTTCGTCGCGGCGCTCAACCGGTTCGCCGAGGCGCCGGTGTACGACGGCCACCGCCTGCTGGCGGGCAACGAGATCGCGGGGCCGGCGCTGGTGGAGCGGCGCGACACCACCATACTCATCGACGCCGGGTGGCGGGCGCGGGTCGACGAACTGGGGTCCTGCCTCATCGAGCGGCAGGCCGCGGCCGTGGAGGCGGCGCGGGAGGGGGCGGAGGTGGACCCGGTGCTGGTGTCGATTCTGGGCCGGGCGCTGAAGGCCATCACGGACGAGATGAGCATCGCGATGGAGAAGACCACGCGGTCGCCGATTCTCTGCGAGGCGCGGGACTTCGTGACCGGCCTCTACGACGCCGAAGGGAACATGCTGGAGCAGACCGAGAACCTGCCGATCCTGAGTTTTTCGCTCAGCCCGGTCTGCCGACACATCGCGGAGCGGTTCAAGGGCGACGTGCATCCGGGCGATATCTTCTTCCACAACGACGTGTTCACGCTGGGGAACCAGAACAACGACGTGGCGGCGTTCAAGCCCATTTTCGTGGGCGAAGAGTTGGTGGGCTGGGCGGCCTGCAAGGGGCATCAGGCCGACATCGGCGGCGCGGTGCGGGGGGGCTACAACCCGGAGGCGACGGAGGTCTGGCAGGAGGCGCTGCGCATCCCCGCCGTCAAGGTCTACGACCGCGGCGTGCTGCGGCGCGACGTGTGGGACCTCATCTTCGCCAACATCCGCTTGCCGCTGGTGCAGGACGACATGCGGGCGGAGATGGGCAGTTGCACGGTGGGCGAGCGCCGGCTGCAGACGCTGATCGCGAAGCACGGCCTGGCCCGGTTCCGCGCCCACCAGCGGGCGCTGTTCGAGTCCACCCGCCGGATGATGGAGGGCGAGGTGCGGCGGATTCCAAGCGGCGTCTACCGCGGGGAGAGCACGGTCTACTTCGACGGAAAACACGCCGGTTCGCGCCACCGCATCCGGGTGACGATCCGGGTGGAAGGAGAGCGCATCACCTTCGACTATACCGGCACCGACCCGCAGACCGGCGGATTCGTGAACGGCACCTATACCTCCAGCGCGTCGGCGGCGGTGCTCACCTTCCTCCAGATGGTGAACCCCGACATTCCGCACAACCAGGGAATGCTGGACCCCATCTCCGTGGTCATTCCGGAGGGGACGATCCTGAACGCGGCCTTCCCCGCCGCCACCACCTTCGGCAACCACCTCTGCCCGCCGAACGCCGACGCTATTATCCGCGCGCTGGCGCCGGCCATTCCCTCCCGCGTGACGGCGGGGTGGAACCAGTTGCTCTGCTCGCTCTCCTCCGGGCTGGACGGCGCGCGCGGCCCCTATGTTGACATCCTGTTCATGGGACTGAAGGGCGGCTCGGGCGCGGCCTCGGACTGCGACGGCTACGACCACATCGGCATGATCGACGCTTCCGGCGGCGTGCTCGATCAGGACTACGAGATGTTCGAGCAGATGACGCCCCACCGGTTGATCCGCCACGAGTACCTGACCGACTCCGCGGGCGCCGGCGCCTTCCGCGGCGGGCTGGGGGTGGAGACCTGCTACCGCGTGGGCGGCGAGGCGACGCAACTGGTGGTCTTCGGCGATGGCGACGTCGAGCCGGCCTTCGGGCTGTTCGGCGGCGGGCCGGGAAGCCTGAACCTCGTGGAACTCACCCTTCCCGACGGCTGCGCCCGCCGCGCGCGCAGCAAAGACAAGATCCGCGACGTGCCCGCGGGCACGGTCTACCGGC
>JACQVU010000214.1 GCA_016209585.1 Planctomycetota bacterium | reverse complement strand
TCGCCGCGCTGGGCGGCGAGGAGGCGATGCGCGCCTTTGAGCAGCGCCGGCCCGGGGGCGTGGAACAGGTGTTCGATGGAACGCGCGATCTCGGCGCGCGGCTGCTGGCTGACGGCGAGACCGGCCCGCGCATTCTGGAGCGCGAAACGCGCCAGGCCAACGACGTGCGGCGTGACTTGGCGCGCGTCACCATCGAACAGGACGGCGTCATCGATCTCATCGATCAACTGCTCGGAGAAGAGAGCCTGCCTGCCGCGGACGGCTCCGGCGCCGACGGTGGACGCGCCAAGGCCGAACCGAAAGCGGCCGACGGCGGTCCGCTCACGCCCGATCAGCTGCGGGAGGCGCTGAAAAAGATGGAGAGCGCCCCCGACCCGGAGGCGCTGGCGCGGGCGGTCGAGGAACTGTCCGTGAACATGGACCCCGAGACCGTGCGTGACCTGCGCGAACGGCTGTCGGACCCCGCCGCCGCCGGGGAGATGGAGGCGCTGCGCCAGGACGCGGCCGAGGCGCTGCGGAACTCCCAGGCTGAGCGTCTGCGCGAGATGCTCGATCGGCAACTCACGCCGGAGCAACTGGACGCGCTCCGCGAACGGCTCGCCGAACAGATGACCGCCGACGAACGCCGCGCCGCGCAGGAACAGTTGAAGCGCCAACTCTCGCCGGAAGAACAGAAGCGCCTGAAAGACGCCCTGGCCGGGCAACTTTCGCCGGAGCAACTGGCGCAACTCCAGAAACAGTTGGCGGAGCAACTGTCGCCGGAAGAGGTTCAGAAACTCCGCGACCGCCTCGCGCGGCAAATGACGCCCGATCAGCGCCAGAAGGCGGAAGAGTTACTGCGCGGTCAACTCCCGCCCGACGAGGCGAAGAAACTCCGTGAACGGCTCGCCGCCGACCCCACGCCCGAGGAGCGCGCGAAACTGGCTGAGACGCTCAAACAGCAACTCACGCCGGAGCAGCAGCGCCAACTGCGCGAAACCCTGGAAAAGCAACTGACCGGCGATCAGGTGAAGGCGCTCACCGAACGGCTGAAACAGCAGAACCTCACGGCCGAGGAGCACCAGGCCATCGCGGAGCAACTCGCCAAGCAACTCGACCCCCAGGCGACCGAGGCAGCCAGGAAACAACTGGCCGCGCAGATCGATCCCGACCAGGCCGCGAAACTGGCCGAGCAGTTGAAGAACGCCCTGCCGCCAGAGGAGCGCCAGCGGCTGGCCGAACAACTGGCGCGGCAGATGTCGCCGGAGGAACTGGCCGACCTGACGCGCAAGTTGGCCGAACAGGTCACGCCCGAGGAGCAGAAGAAACTCGCCGAGATGCTGCAATCACAGATGACGCCCGACCAGCAGCAGGCCGCGCGCGACCGGCTGGCGAAACAACTCAGTCCGGAGCAGTTCAAGGAGGTTCAGGACCGGCTCAAGACCCAGATGGACCCCCAGCAGGCTGAGCGCCTCGCCAAGCTGTTGGAGCGCCAGATGACGCCGCAGCAGATGGAGGAACTCAGCCGGCGGCTGGGGGACCAGCAACGGCTGTCGCCGGAGCAGGCGCAGCAGTTGGCGCAACAACTCCAGGGGCAACTGTCGCCCGACGACGTGCGCAACCTCGCCGAGTTCATGAAGAACCGGGCGCAGAGCGCGCAGAACCGCTTCTCGCAGGAGGAGATCAATCGGATGCGCCAGCAGGCCGAGCAGCGCTTCCGCGAGATGTACTCCGAAGAGGAGATCCGCCAGATGCGAGACTCGTTCCAGCAGGCGGCGGAGGAATGGCGCCGGAACAACGCCGAGCAGTTCGAGCAGTTGAAGAACGAGTTCGAGAAGCAGGTGCGCGAACAGATGGACCGCCGGCAACAGGGGAACCGGAACGGGCCGGGCGACCAGCAGCCCGGCGCGGAAGGCGCGCAACAGGGCGACGCCCAGGCGCAACCGAAGCCCGGCGAAGGCGCCAAGGCCGGCTATGAGGGCGGCGGCGCTGGCGACGCGACGGCGCAAAAAGGGGCGGGAGAAGGGAAGCAGGCCTTCAACGCCACGCTGCCCGAGAAGATGCGCGACGCCGCCCGCCGCGCGGCCTCCGACCGCCGGTGGCCGGAGAAATACGACGAGCGGACCAAGGAGTACTTCAAGAAGATGGCGGAGGGAAAGTGAGATGCCCCGTCGCGTCGCCGTCCACGTCGCGGCCGTGCTCGTCGCCGGTTTCCTGGCGGCCACGCTGGCGCCCGGAGAGGAGGGCGCCAAAAGCGGCCAGCCCGCGGAGCGGGCGGCGGGCAACGACCCGAAACCCGCCGCGCCGGCCGCCGGGGCCGGGCAGAAAGCGCCGGGGGCGGAACAGCCGGAAGCGGCGTCGCCGCCGAAGCGGGAGTGGTTCCAACGCCGGGTGGGGACGGAGCAGAACGACGCGCGGCTGGTCACGCCGGAGACCGAGCGCGCCATTGAACGGGCGCTCGCCTGGCTGGCGGGGGAACAGCGGCCGGAAGGTTCGTGGGGCGGCACGGGTTTCATGCAGCGCGGCGACACGCGGGTGGCGATGACGGCGCTGGCCTGCCTGGCGCTGGTGGCCGGGGGCAACGTGCCCGATTCCGGCCCTTACGGCGTGCAGGTGCGGCGGGGGATTGACTTTCTGCTCTCGGCGCAGCGGCCGAGCGGCTACATTTCGCTGGAGGGCGATCAGTCGCGCATCCACGGCCACGGGTTCGCCACGTTGATGCTGGCGGAGATCTACGGCACCGTTCCTGACGAGCGGTTGAAGCAGGCGCTGAACCGGGCGGTCGCGGTGGTGGAGAAGTCGCAGACCCCCGCGGGAGGTTGGGGGTACGAGCCGACCCCCGGCATCTGGGACGAAGCCTCGACCACCATCGCGCAGGTGCAGGCGTTGCGATCCGCGCGGGAGGCCGGGCTGGTGGTCGACCGGAAGGTCATCGAGCGGGCCATCGAGTACGTGCAGAAGTGCGCGGTGCCGCGCGACTACAAGAACCTCAAGGGCGAGAACGCCAAGGGGTACTATTTCTGTTACTCGCTGGCCATGGCCCGCGGCAAGACCTCCTGGGCGCTGACGGCGGCGGCGGTATCGTCGCTGCAAGGGTCGGGCGTCTACTCCGGAAACGTGCTGGAGGGCGGCCTGGGCGCGCTCTTCTGGGAGGCGCGCAAGAACGATTCCAAGTTCCGCTTCACCGACGAAGACCACTTCTGGTACGCCCACTTCTACGCCGCGCAGGCCATGTACCACGCGCCCGACCCGGTCTACTGGGAGACCTACTACCAGAAAATCCGCGATTCGCTGCTCCCGCGTCAGGCCCGTGACGGCTCCTGGACGGACCGCGACTACGGGCGGCCGTTCGCCACCGCCATCGGCGCGCTCATTCTTCAGATTCCGTTCAAGTTCCTGCCCATTTTCCAGCGGTGAGCCTCTCGCCCCCCTCCCTTCCCGCTCCGGCCCCGGAGAGTTGTCTGGCCCGGCTGAGCGAGGCGCGGGCGCGTCTTTCGCGGCAGGTGGCCGGCGTCATCGTCGGCCAGAACGCGGTGGTCGAGGAGACGCTCATCGCGCTCTTCGCCGGCGGCCACGCGCTGCTGGAAGGCGTTCCCGGCCTCGCCAAAACGCTTCTGGTGAAGACCGTGGCGCAGGCGCTCGACCTCACCTTCTCCCGCATCCAGTTCACGCCCGACCTCATGCCGCAGGACGTCACCGGCGGCGTGGTCATTGAGAGCGACCCCCACACCGGCGAGCGCCGCTTCCGCTTCGCGCCGGGGCCGGTCTTCGCCCACGTGCTGCTGGCCGACGAAATCAACCGCACGCCGCCGAAAACCCAGGCCGCGCTGCTCCAGGCCATGCAGGACGGCCGGGTGAGCGCCGCCGGCGAGGACCACGCGCTGGAGCCGCCCTTCGTGGTGCTGGCCACGCGCAACCCCATTGAGATGGAGGGCACCTACCCGCTTCCCCGCGCCCAGCGTGACCGCTTCCTGTTGCAGATCGCGGTGGGCTACCCCACGCCGGAGGAGGAGGCCGAGATCGCCCGGCGCACCACCACCGGCCCGCCGGCCGAGGCCGTGCCCGCGCTGAGCCGCGACGAGGTGCTGGCGATGCAGCGCCTGGTGCGGGCCGCGCCGCTGCCGGAGAAGACGGCGCGCTACGCGCTGGCGCTGACGCGGGCCTTGCGCCCCGGCGGCGCGGCCGACGTTGGGGCCGGTCGCGGCCGTTCGGGTGGGGGGCGGTCGCGGGCCGCCATCGCGCGCGGTCCCGGCACGCGGGCCGCGGCGCACCTGGCGCTGGCGGCCAAGGCCCGTGCGGCGCTGGCCGGCCGGCCGTTCGCGTCGGTGGGCGACGTGCGCGCGGTGGCCGCCCCGGCGCTGCGCCACCGCGTGGAACTGACGCCTCACGCGCTCAGTGAGGGGCTGGCGCCCGACCTGGTGATCGCCCGGGCGGCTGGCGCCCTCGATGCTCATGAAAGGCAGGGGCCGCATGGCGGACTCCTTCTCGACGTTCTTCGTCCCTGACATCATCGAGAAGATCTCCCGGCTCGACATCGCGGCCCGCCACATCGTGGAGGGCTTCCTGGCGGGCCGCCACCGCTCGCCCTACAAGGGCAGTTCGGTGGAGTTCGCCGAGCACCGCGAGTACGTGGTGGGCGACGACACCCGCCACCTCGACTGGAAGGTCTTCGCGCGCACCGACCGTCTCTACGTCCGGCAGTTCGAAGAGGAGACCAACCTGCGCGTGCAGGTGCTGCTCGACGTGAGCGAGTCCATGGCCTACGGCGCCCCCGCTCTCTCCAAACTGCGCTACGGCTCCGTGCTGGCGGCCTCCATCTGCTACCTGGCCATGCATCTGGCCGACGCGGCCGGCCTCTGCCTGTTCGACGACGACCTCCGCGCCGTTCACCCCGCCACCACCAGCAAAACCTTCCTGCCGGCCATGGCCGCCGACCTGGAGGCGGCGCGCCCCGTGCGCCGCTCCGACCTGGCCGCCGCTTTCCGCGCGGCCGCAAAGGCGCTGCCGCGGCGGGCGCTGGTGGTGATCATCTCCGACCTCCTCGACGAACCCGACCGCGTCCTGGCCGGCCTGCGCCTCCTGCGCTTCCGGCCCCACGAGGTCGCCGTCTTCCACCTGCTCCATGAAGACGAGTGGCGCCTCCCCTTCGACGGCCTCACCCGGTTCGAGGGTCTCGAAAGCGCCGGCCTCCTCACCGCCGACCCGCGCGGCCTGCGCGACTCCTATCTCGCCGAACTCGGCGCATTCCAGCGCGAGGTCCGCGAAGGCTGCGTCCGGCATGAGATCGACTACGTGCCGGTGAGCACCGCCGACCCCGTCGACGCCGTCCTCTCCGACTACCTCGCCGCCCGGCATGGAGGGCGCCGGTGACCTTCCTCGGCTCCATTCCCGCCGCCTTCTTCGCGCTCCTGGCGCTGCCGGTGGCCATCCACCTGCTCAATCGCCTCCGCGTTCGCCGGCGGCGCTGGGCGGCCATGAGTTTCCTCACTCGCGCGCTCAAACGGACCCGCCGGCGCTTCCGCTTCCAGGACCTGATCGTGTTGCTCCTGCGCGCGGCCATTGTCGGCGCGTTCCTGTTCGCCATGCTCCGTCCCCGCGTGGCCCCCGACGGCGTGCTGGCCGCGCTGGTTCCAGAGGGGTCGCGCCATCTGGTCATCCTGTTCGACGACTCGGCTAGCATGGCCGCGCCGGGGCCGGATGGCCGCGCTCTGACCGAGGCCGCCAAGGACGCCGCGGTGGCGCTCATCGCCAGCCTCAAGACGGGCGACGCCGTGACGGTCGTCGCGGCCACGGGCGCCGACCACGGCGACGACGCCGTGCCCGACTTCTCCACCAACTTCTCCGCCGCAGCCGCGTCGCTGGCGCGCTGGTCGCCGGGCGCGGGCCGGGCGCGGGCCGCGCCGGCGCTGACGATCGTGACCCGGCTGCTGGAGCAGCCGCGCGCCAAGGCCTTCTCCGGCGCGGAGGTCCACTATTTCACCGACGCCCAGGCCGCGGACTGGGGCGCTCCCGGCTCCGGCCAGGCCGAGGCATCGGCCCGCGCCCTCGCCGCCCTGGCCGCCGCGGCCGGCGGCAAGACGCGGCTCCACGTTTTCAACGCGGCCCCGGCCTCGGCAACCGGCAACCGGGCGCTGACGGCTGTCGCGCCGGTCGACCGGATCGCCGGCGTGGGCGTGCCCTGCCGCGTGCGGGTGGAGGCCCGCCGCTACGGCGAGGCGGCGCCGGGTGTCGAGCCGCCGGCCTTCCGCTGGCGCGCCGGCTCGCGGCCGTGGCGGACGGGGTCGCTCCGCCTTACCGAGGGCGCGGCGGGCGACGAAGGGCGCCTGGAGGGCGAGTTCCTGGTGGTTTTCGACGAGGTTGGCCCGCACGATCTCGCGGTGGAACTGGCCGGGGAAGACGACCTGCCGTTTGACGATCGCCGCGCCGCCGTCATCACGGTGGTCGATGAACTGCCCGTGCTGGGCGTCGACGGCGACCCCGACGGCGAGCCGGAGCGCGGGCTCTTCCGCGGCGAGACGGGCTACTTCCGCCTGGCGGTCGGGCCGGCCGCGTTCGGCGGCGACTCGCGCAAGGACGACGCGGCGGCCGGCGGGGAACCGCGCGCGGCCGGCCGGCTCACGCCGGTCACCGTGACCACGGTCACGCCCGACTCCTGGTCGCCCGCCGACCTGGAACGCTACCGCCTCATCGTGGTCGCCAACGTCCCGCGGCTCGACCCTGGACCGCTGGCCGCGCTGGAGCGCTACGCCGCCAGCGGTGGAACCGTGGTCTTCTTCTGCGGCGACCGGGTGGACGCGGAATTTTACAACCGCTTTCTCTACCGCGACGGCGCGGGGATACTGCCCGCGGCCATCGGCCCCCCACGCACGCCGGAGGACGACAAGACGCCCCGTCCCCGGCTCGACCGCCCCGATCACCCGCTGCTGGCGCCGCTGGCCGGCGAAGACCTGGCGCCCGCCGTGGCCGCGCTGCGGGTCGACCGCTGGCTCTCGCTCACGCTCCCGCCTGCGCCGGGCGAGAAGAAACCGCCGGCCGCGGACGCGGACGCGCGCGGGACAATCCGGCTGATCAGCCTCGATGCTGCGACAGAGGGGCCGCGCGAGTCGCTCTTGCTGGAGAAGCCCTTCGGCCGCGGGGCCGTGCTGCTCTGCGCCACGTCGCTGGACGTTGAGTGGGGCAGCCTGCCGATCTGGCCGCTGTTCCCCACGTTCGCGGGGGAACTGGTTTCGTACGCGGCGCAGCGCGGCGCGGCCACGCTCGCGGGGCTGGTGGGCGAACCGTTGACGGCGCCGCTGTCGACGCGCGAGAGCCTCGCCACCTGCGCCGTGCGAACGCCGGCCGGCGACACCCGCCCGGCCCAGACGCTCGGCGCGGCCCCGGCCTCCGACCCTCGCCCCTCGTCCCTCGCCCCTCGTCCCTCGGCCCCCGACCCCCGAC
>JACQVU010000215.1 GCA_016209585.1 Planctomycetota bacterium | reverse complement strand
GCCGCCGCCCCCGCCCCGCCTTCGCCCTTGCGGCAGGTGGTTCGCGAACAGGCTGGCCGTGTCGAACGCGACGCCATTCTCAATGCCCTCCGCGCCGCCAGTGGCAACAAAAGCCTCGCGGCGCGGCGGCTCAACATCTCGCGCGGCGCGCTCTACAACAAGATCCGCGCCCTGGGGATCGGCGAGCCGCGCCCCTCGTGACCATCGGCCGCATGGAACCGCCCACTTGGACGCTCTCCTTTCCTCCACCCGCGCCCCCGCTCACGCTGGGTGGAGGCGGCCCACCCCGCGTGATGGGCATCGTCAACGTCACGCCCGATTCCTTCTCCGACGGCGGCGCCTTTCTTGACCCCGCCGCCGCCGCCGATCACGCCCTCCATCTGCTGGCCGAGGGAGCGGACATCGTGGACGTCGGTGGCGAGTCCACCCGACCGGGGGCGGAGGCGACGCCGGAGCAGACCCAGATCGCGCGCGTCGTGCCCGTGTTGCGCGCCTTGCGAAGCCGCGGCGTCACCGCGCCGCTCAGCGTCGACACCCGTCGCGCCGCCGTGGCCGCCGCCGCGCTCGACGCCGGCGCCTCCATGGTGAACGACGTCTCCGGCCTGCGGCACGACCCCGCCATGGCGCCGCTGATCGCGCGGACCGGAGCGCCGGTGGTGGTGATGCACATGCGCGGCGCACCGCGCGACATGCAGGAACGGATCGAATGGCATGACCTGATCGCCGACGTTCTGCTCGATCTCCGCGCCGCTCTGGGCCTCGCCACCGGCGCCGGCGTGCGCGAAAACCAACTGCTGATCGACCCTGGCATCGGTTTCGGCAAGAGCGTCGACGACAACCTGGTCCTCATCGGCCGCCTTCGCGAGTTCCGCGTGCTCGGTCCGCCCATCGTGCTCGGCGTGAGCCGCAAGTCGTTCATCGCCAAGACCGTCGGCGGCGACGACCCGCGTGACCGCCTGGAGGGCACGCTGGCCGCCCAGATCATGGGCATGCTCGCCGGCGCCGCCCTCATCCGGTGCCACGATGTCCGCGCCGCCGTCCGCTCCCTGCGCATCGCCCACCTCATCGCCGGCGCCGGCAACTGGCCCCCGCAGCAGCCTTCAGGTCCGTGACCCCACCCGTTCAGCCCTCCGGACCGGGACTCGCCGGCGGATGTCTTGTCGCCTTCACCCGCGCCGGCGCACGGACCCGGGCGAAGACGGGGAGAGGAAAGCGCGGGAGAAGCCGACGATGTCGGTCCTGCCCCTCAAACTCCGCGCCTCCGCGTGAGCCTCGCCAGCGAGGAGGTGCTGCGGCGCGAGGGATTGCCCTCAAACTCCGCGTCTCTCGCGCAAAAACTCCGCGTGATCCCCGGCGCCCGCGATCGCGAGCCGGACCACCGACGCCTGCCGCTGGCGGATGGCGGATTGCGGTGGCCCTGAAGCCGCGGTATAACGAAACGAAGGCGAGGCCCTCGTAGCTCAGTTGGATAGAGCGACGGTTTCCTAAACCGTAGGTCGTGGGTTCGAATCCCGCCGAGGGTATGACGCAAGCCGCGACGGAATAAAGAGTTACGCCGCGCCCCGGTTTCCCTGGTTCATCATCAAGTACGACGCGGGCTGTGAAACGGGCTGTGGAAACGGGGCTGGGCTGGGCGTTTGGGTGGTCGCCGTGCGCGTGACGTGGAAGGGCAGGATCGCCCGCCGACGCGAAGCGTGACGTATTGTAATGCTACAGAATGACACTACCGGCGACGGGGAAACGCGCATCGTTGGGGCGACCGATTTCAGCGGCCAGACGCGACCGGGCGGTCATGCCGGTCGGCTCGCGCCGAGGTTCGCGGCGGCTGCGGCGTTGCTTGCCGGGGCGAAGGGCAGGGAGAGGACGGCCGCGCGTTTGGCGTCGGGCGAGACCTTCGTGTAGAAGCGCAACGTGGTGTCGATGTCGGCGTGGCCGGCGAGGTCTTTGACCACCGCCGCCGATACTCCCGCGTTGGCCAGGGCGGAGCAGAACGTGCGCCGGAGGTCGTGGAGCGTGCACCTTCGGATGCCGGCGCGTTTCACGAGGGCGTTGAAGCCGCGCGTGACGTTGTTCTCCCACCTCGCGCCGGTGCGGGTGACGAAGAGCCAGGACAACTGGTGCTCCGCGTCCTCCTCGGCGATCCGCTTGCGGGTTTCGTCGCGCATCTTGCGCAGCAGGCTGGCGGCGGTCGCGTCGAGGTAGGCGACGCGGTTCTTGCCGGACTTCGTCGTCCAGTCGTCGCGGTTGGACACTTTGAGAACACCGGCATCGAGGTCGACGCACTCCCAGGTGAGATTGAGTAACTCGGACCGCCGCAGGCCGGTGGAGAGGGCGAGATAGACGAACGCGCGCCAGCGCGTGGAGAGGCAGACGTCGAGCAGCGCGCGGGCCTCGGCAGGCGAAAGGACGCGCAGTTCCTTCTCCGGCACCTTGAGCATGGGGAACCTCCTGACCGGGTTCTCGCCGAGGGCGTCGCGCTTCACGGCCGCGTTCAGCGCGGCGCGGATGCTCGAAAGTTCGCTGTTCACCGTGGCCGGCCTGGTGGTCTTCAACCGCTCAGCCGCGAACCGCTCGACCATGCGATAGTCGACCGACGAGAGGCGCGACGGCGTGCAGATGTCGCCGAAGACGCGGAGCGCGAGGGCGTGGCGCTTCAACGTCGAGGGTTTTACGCGCGCGGCGGCGAGGTCGAGGTACTCGGCCACGAACGCGGCCCATTCGGGGTCGTCGGGCGCGCGGCGCGCGGCGCCGACCGCCGCGCGAGCGCCGCCGATCTCGGCGCGCTTGTCCACCAGCACTCGCCGAGCGAGGGCGAGGTCGCGGCCGAGGGCTTTGCGGAAGACCTTCCCCGTGGCTGGGTCGGTCCAGCGCAGGCTCCAGACCCAGCCGTGCTTGTTCTCGCGCTTGCAGAGCCAGGCGGTGGGGCGCATGCCGGGGGTCGGGGGTCAGGGG
>JACQVU010000223.1 GCA_016209585.1 Planctomycetota bacterium | reverse complement strand
CCCCCCCACTGCCGCCTCGGGCCGGGGACGCAGGCTGGTTCCCTTGCTTCACGCACTGGCCCTGGTTACCTTGGCGTGGCGCCGGTGCGGGTGAAGTTCCTGGATGCCGACGCCGCCGTGCTGCCGCAGATGGCCGGGCAGGTGCGGTTTCAACGCGCGGAGGGCGCTTCGTCTGGAGCGACCATTGGCTGTTGATTTCGTTGTGGCCGGGTCGTGCGGTGGCCGCTTGGCAACGGGGGGCTGACATGATGCGCATGCTCGTTCTGATGGTTGTGGCGGCGCTCGCCGCGATGTTCGCTGTTTCGGAATCGCTTGGTGGCGAGAGCACGCCAATCCATGTCGACAAGAGCAAGCGTCTCTTGTGGAAGACGGACCGGGTCTCGGCATGGGGCGCGAGCCAGCCGCTGCGCGCGCACGGTGACGCGCTGTTCGATGACGACGGCGACCTGGTTCTCAAGATCGATTCGCAGACGGGTAAGGAGATGGGGCGGTTCGCGGCCAAGGCCGCGAACGCGGTGTTTCACAAAGACCTCATGATGGTCACGGTGGAGAAAGAGAATCAGGTTGTCAACCCGAAGTCTCTCGAGGTCGTGCGCCGGATTCCCAAGCCGGAGGGTTATCAGCACCATGACTTGTGCGGTGACGGCCAGGGCAGGGTGTACCAGGGCTTTCGCCGAGCGACGGATGGGTCCACTCGCTTCATCGCATGGGATATCCATACCGGAAAAACGCTTTGGGATCTTCCCATCGACAAGCCGGGGTGGACACTCGCAAAAGGGTTTCACGGTGGAGTTTTCGCCTGGTCGAACTCCGGCACGACGACCTTCGTCGATTCCTCCACTGGAAAGACGTTGTGGTCGATCGAGGAAGAGAACAGGGGACAGACGGGGATCGAGTGGGGAGGTCCGCTCGTCAACATCCATCTGAAGGGGGTTTTCGAGGCCAATACCGGCAAACGCTTCGGGGAGGCAGACGGGAAGATCTCGCCGGATCTGAGGGGTTGGCACATCCGGCCGGAGTCAGCCGGCGCGGACGTCGCCTTCTTTTTCAAGGACGGCGCCGTACGGGCGATGTCCTTCAAGCCGGCAACCCAGGTATGGGAACGCAAACTGGATGGTCTGGACAAAGGGTCCATGGGCGTGCGCCTGCTGCCGAAAGAAGGTCTCTTGGTGTTCTGCGGCAACGCCCCGGTCTACTGCCTCGATCAGAAGACCGGAAAGGAACGCTGGAAAACGGAGGTCGGCCGCACGACCACCACGCACGATGCGCTGCTGGCGGGAGATGTCATCGTTCTGGTGGCGGACGCCTGGCTCCAAGGGCTGGACCTTGCCACCGGGAAGATACTCTGGAGCCTCACGGTGCCCTCCGAAGTCCCGCATAGCGCGTATGCCGTGGTGGGGAACGTCGTTTTCTTCCGTCATCGGGAGGGATCCCTCATTGAGAAAGCAAAAGTCGTGCTTCGCGCGGTGAATACCGCGCGGCGCGTTCAGGAGGATAACGCCCCCGTGGAAGCGAAGCCCGACTCCGCGCCCGGCGCGGCCGCGCCGCCAGCCTGCGACCCGCTGTGGACGACCGCGACCGATGAGCCAATTGTACGAATTGAGGTGGCGCCGAAGGCGAACCATCTCCTTCTTCAAGGCAGGACTTCGCTCACGGTGGTGGACAGGAAGAGCGGAAAATCGCTTTGGAAGAAACCCTGCGAAGGGTTTCTGTCCTCAGAAGACGGCGCCGTCATCTACGTGATGTCGAAGACCCGACTGGAGGCGGTGGCGACCGCGACCGGAAAGGTCACGTGGGCGATGGACAACGCGCCGGGGCTGAAACCGCCCATGTGGCTGGATCGCAACCTGCTCTACCTCACAGCCATGAACGGCGACGCGAAGTTGGTGGAGGCCAAGATGGACTTCTACAGGAACCGCTTGTGGGCGCTGAACCGTAGCGACGGCAAGCGCGTGTGGGAGTGGCCCGCGGGTCGCCAGGATCTGTGCGCCGTGCGCCATGTGTGGTCGCTCGGTAACGCGGTCTCAGTATGTGACGACATGGGGTCAACTGACGGGAGGCGAATCGCGCTCCTCGAACCCGCGACCGGCAAGGCGATCTCCGCGGTGCCCACGGGATCGGCGACTTTTCTGGCCACCTGTGATACCGGAGTTCTGCTGCACGGCGCGCATGCCACGCTTCGCGATCAGCACTTTCTGACGTTCATCGACGGCAAGCCGCCAAAGGAGAAGTGGCGCACCGAATTCACCGGTTTCCCCTACGACGTTCGGACTTCCTCCCCCAAGGGTTCTATTCTGTTGTGGACCCAGAAGAAGACCATCGCCGTCGACAAGTCCGATGGGAATGTGCGCTGGGAGTTGGAGTGCCCCGGTTTCAACTGGATCGAACACCAGGGCTTCCTGGCTCAAGTGTTCTTCAACTCCATGGTGGGTACCGAGTACATCCGCGTCGACTCGACATCAGGGAAGATCGACAAGCGCGTACGCTACTTCGAGGCTCGCGACAATCGCGAGATTGCCGCGTGTCAACGCGTGAACGCTTCGATGGTCGCGCAGGCCACCGACGGAGTCGTTTTCCTCATCGACGCCGATACGGGGTCCATCGTGTTCGAGTATCGGATGGCGACAGCCACCTCGCGCAGTCGGATCGCGTCGTACGAAGACCTGTTCTACGTCTCGGATGGGATCAAACGCGTGCTGGCTTTCTCCGTGCCGAAACTCACGGAGTTGTCCAAAGCGGGGACGAAGTTGTTCGTTGAACCCGGCGCGAAGTAACGCGCGGGGTCCGCGCCGGGAATCCGGGCTACTGCCCCAGCGCCCGCAGCAGCACCGTGGCGTACGAACCCCGCGGCAGCGAAAACTCGGCGGTGCGCGCGAAGCGGCCGGGGGTTTCCGCGTCCTTCTCAGGCGGCGTCAGCGAAAAGTCACGCGCCATCACGAACATGGTCCGGTGCGCCTGCCGGAAAGCCGGTAGCCGCAGATCGGGAACGCGCAGGTCGCGGGTGGTCGCGATGCCCTCGGCCGACAGGCTCTCGCGCGCGGCGGCGGCCCAGGGTTCTTTCAGCGCGGAGCCGTAGCCGAGCACGGGCATGGCCAAGGTGGCGAGCGCGGGCGCGGCGGCGGCGGCGTGGGGGAAGAGCATCTCGCCGTAGCGGTCAGGCCGGCGGAGGAGGGGCGCGCCGGTTCGCGCGGCCCACGAGTGAATGAAACGGCGCGCGGCGTCGTTCCACAGATAGGATTGATAGGCCTCTGCGATCATCTGCTGGTCGAAGGCCGGCAGCGCGGCGAAGGCCAGGCGGAAGTCTTCGCCGTTCTTGGCGAGTCGCTCCAGCGCCCGGCGGTAGGGCGTTTTGCGGAAGAGCGGGCGCAGTTCGCTCCACCGCCCCCAGCGCGCGGCGGCGGCGCGGCGGGCGCGTTTCAGCGGGCCGCGGTCCTGGCGGGCGGGCGCGGCCAGCACGAGGCGCAGCGCCTCCTCGAACCGCCCGCGAATCAGGAGAGAGGCGGCGAAACCCTTGCCGTGCCGGGCCGAGCCGAAACGCTGGTCGCCGAAGGAGTTCGTGAAGAGCAATGCGCGGTCGGCGCCGGCGACCGCCGGCGAGAGGAACCGGGCGGCCTCGTCCATCGCGCGGCACTCGGCGGGGGAGAGGTCGCGCAACACGACGCGGAACCGGTTGGCTTCGATGGCGGCCGGGGTCATCGGTGTCGGCGCCCAGCCGACCCGCCGGGCGCGCCAGCCGGGACCCTCAAGGAGATCGGGAGTGGCGCCCCGATCCCCCGTCGGCGCGCGGAGCGTGACATATTGCTCCGTGTGGGCGTGTCGGTCCTTCAACCCGGCGGCGGCCACGTCGGAAGGGGCGGCGTGCGCGGCGCGCGCCAACAGGCCGAGGGCGGCGGGGGTGTCGAGCGATTCCTTGACGAGGCGATAGAGCGCGAACGGACCGGGCGCCGGGGAGACGCGAGCCAGGAACGCCCCCGTCAGCCGCTCTTCCACCCGGAAGTCATCGGGCCGGCGCTTGATCGTCATGGCGGGCCGGCGGGAGAACCCGGCGGGGGCGACCCCGGCCGGGGGCGCGCGCCAGTCAATACTTCCGCACCGTCGGGTCCACCTGCTCGGCCCACTGGAGAATGCCGCCGTAAAGATTCTTCAGTTTGGTGAACCCCTTGGCCTTGAGCATGCCGATGGCCTTGCGCGAACGCCCGCCCATTTTGCAGTGGACGACGATGGGCTTGTTCTTCCAGGCGTCCAGTTCAGCCGCGCGCGCTTCGACCTGGCCGAGAGGAATGAGGCGCGAACCGGGGATGCGCGCGATCTCGTGCTCGTGCGGTTCGCGCACGTCGAGCAGGAGGAAGTCGCGTTGCTCGTCCAGCATCATCTTCAGTTCGGTCGGGTTGATCTCATCGACCCCCGGCTCCGGCGGCTGGCCGCCGCGCGTCAGGCCGCAGAACTCCTGGTAGTCGATCAGTTTCGTGATGGTCGGATGGTCGCCGCACATGGGGCAGGAAGGGACGCGCCGGAGTTTCAACTCGCGGAACTTGAGCGCCAGGGCGTCGTACATCACCAGCCGCCCCACGAGCGTCTCCCCGATGCCCGTGAGCAGTTTAATGCACTCCGTGGCCTGGAGGAGCGCGATGGTGCCCGGAAGGATGCCCAGCACGCCACCTTCCGCGCATGACGGCGCCAGGCCGGGCGGCGGCGGTTCGGGGTAGAGGCAGCGGTAGCACGGCCCGCCGAGGTGCGGCGCGAAGACGGTGGCCTGCCCCTCGAACCGGAAGATGGAGCCGTAGATGTTCGGCTTCTTCAGCATCACGGCGGCGTCGTTGGTGAGGTAGCGCGTGGGGAAGTTGTCGGTGCCGTCGATGATCACGTCGTACTTTCCCATGATCGCCAGGGCGTTGTCCGACGTGATGAACGTTTCGTGAACTTCCACGGCCACGTCGGGGTTCAGGTCGGCAATGGTCTCCTGGGCCGACACTACCTTCGGCCGCCCCACGTCTTTCGTGCCGTGGATGATCTGCCGTTGCAGGTTGCTGAAATCGACCACGTCCCGATCCGCGATCCCCAGCGTGCCGACGCCCGCGGCCGCCAGGTACATGG